>JAUXCW010000032.1 GCA_030618705.1 Gammaproteobacteria bacterium
TTGACGGAGGGATCGGGGCTTCCAGAGCAGGACCGTGCGCCGGTTGGACCCGGCGCCCGAGCCTACATGGATGTATTCACGGCGTGTCCTGGGCTGGGAGCCGCGGTTCCTTGCCCAACTGCAATAGTAAATGCCTTGCCTAATCGGATTTGGGCTGTAAGTCAGCGCCATTCGGGACGCAACCCTTTAAGCTCCCGTCCCTTTTAAACTCAACAAAAAGAGGATTTTCAGGTGCAGCCCAGACCCGACTTTCGGTTTCGTCGCTTGCGCAGCAGCGCCGGCATGCGTCAACTACTGAGAGAGTCCCACCTCAGCTCGGACGATTTTATCTTGCCGCTGTTTGTCGAGGAGGGCATTCACTCAGCGGTGGCCATAGACAGCATGCCCGGGGTGCGGCGCCATACCGAAGATGGGTTGCCGGAGGCGGTACGTCGTGCGTGGCAAGCGGGTATTCGTGCCGTCATTCTGTTTGGGGTGTCGCACCACAAGGATGAAATCGGCTCCGACAGCTGGTCCGAGCGCGGCCTGATGGCGCGAATCATCGCCTCGGCAAAGGCGGCGGTGCCGGAGATGGTGGTGATCAGCGACAATTGCTTTTGCGAATACACCAATCACGGACATTGCGGTGTGGTCGTCGACGGCGATGTCGATAATGACGCCACCCTGGAAAACCTGGCCCGGCAGTCTGTGGTGGCGGCCCGCGCCGGAGCGGATATGATTGCGCCCTCCGGCATGATGGACGGTATGGTCAGTGCTATTCGCGCAGCCCTCGATGGGGCGGGTTTTGAGCAGATCCCCATCATGTCCTATTCCACCAAGTTTGCCTCGGCCTTCTATGGCCCGTTTCGCGACGCGGTGGACAGCAGTTTCAAGGGGACGCGGGATAGCTATCAGTTGGATGTCGCAAACGGGCGTGAGGCACTGGCCGAATCCCTGCGGGACGAGCAGGAGGGGGCCGATATACTCATGGTCAAGCCGGGTATCGCCTTTCTCGATATCCTGCTCTCGGTTCGCCAGAATTGCAGCCGCCCGCTGGCGGTCTACCAGGTGAGCGGCGAATACGCCATGATCAAGGCCGCTGCGGCGGCCGGGGTCATCGATGAGCGCGCCATCGTGCTGGAATCCCTGGGTGCCTTCAAGCGCGCGGGAGCGGACCTGATTATCACCTATTTCGCCGAGCAGGCGGCCGCCTGGCTGGGCCGGCCCTAGGGGCTTGCACCCGCCGCCGGGCGATCTGGTTCACAGTTTTTACTATTGCCGTGCCACATGGGAATAGTGACAGGCACCAAGAGCGCTGGCCTTTGCTAAACTTTTTGCAAGGTGGGAGAGGCGCTGCATGCAAGTTAGTGAAATCAACGAGTTGGATAACGACGAGATCGATTCTTTTCTCAGCCGTATCCCCTTGTATCGTGAAATTCGCTCCCGCGATATGGAGCAATTCGAGCGCTTGATGCGTTTTTCCCGCCGTATCGAGATGGAGCCAGGCGAACTGGTAATGCGCCGTGGTGACAAGGGGACCTGGCTCTACTTCCTGTTGGTGGGTCAACTGGCGGCCTATGCCGGTACTGGTGAGTCCGGGGAAGACCCTCTAAATTACATCAGTCCGGGCGAAATGTTTGGCGACCTGGCCTTGCTGGGCGCGTTTGAGCGCCGGGTGACCGTGCGAACCGACAGGAATGTCAGGCGGGCGGTGTTGCTGGCTACCGATTTTGGATGTTTTGGCCGCCTGACGGACTTTGCCCTGGTGTCACTGGATACCAAGCTGGCGTTCTACCGCTTGATTGCCAAGGGTATTCGCTGGCGCCTGGAACTGAAAAAAATGGAACAACCGGATCACCCGCTTGCCGTCGAAATGCGGGGGGTTTCCCTGTTCAACGGCCCGGTTGATACCGAGGAAGAATTGCAATTCCTGCACCGGCAGGCCTGTGAGTTGGCGGGCATCCTGACCGGTTGGCACGGCGACATGTCACGGCCGGATATGCTGTCTTACAGCGCCGCCAGAATCAGCTCCGCCGCACTGGATGGTTAGTTCACGGTTGTGAGCCTGGATCAGTCGAGGCTTACCCGGTCGATGACAGCCTGGTAGAGGCTGTTGGTGACGCCGTCCACATCCCTTAATTGATCCAGCGTCTTGAAAGGGCGTGCGGCGATAATACGTTCTGCGACCACCGCGCCGACCTTGGGCAGGGTGCGCAGCGAGGCCTTGCTGGCGGAATTCAATCCCACCTTTGCCGGAGCGGGCGGTGCGCTGTTCTGCTCCACCAATTGCTCCACCCGGTCCACCAGGCGAATCAACTCCATTTTGACATTGCGCTGGCGCTGGTTGGCTTCGAGCAGATCCTGGTGTACCAGCCACAACAACCAGGCGATGACGCCGAGTAATACGATAGTTAAAAACATGGGGCTTTATCCTTTCTATTGAAGCCGGCCCAGTTTAGCCTGTTGTCCTGCGGAACAAAAGTAGCCCGGGGAGTATAAACATCGACCAGAAATGCCTTGCGGCCCAGCGGCAGTTGCCCCCGCTGTTTATCGAGCGCTTGCAGGAGATTCTCCCCGGCGATCGCTACCGAGCTGTTCTCGCCGGTTTTTCACCCCGCAGCCGCTGCACTTTCCGGGTCAATACCCTGCGCCTGTCGGTAGCGGATTGTCTCGAACAGCTGCGCGAACTGGCGCTGGAGGCCGAGCCCTGGGGGTTTATCCCCGAGGCCTTTTCCGTCCCCGTGGCGCAGCGCGAGCGCCTGGTTCACTCGGGTTTATTCGAGCGCGGTGATATTTATGTGCAGAATTTTTCCAGTATGTTGCCCCCGGTCCTGTTACAGGCCCGGGCCGGCGAAGAGGTGCTGGACCTGGCAGCCGCTCCCGGCGGGAAAACCCTGCACCTCGCCGCCATGATGTCAGACCGGGGCCGGTTGGCGGCGGTGGAAGTGGTGAAGTCGCGGTTTCATCGCCTGCGCCTCAACGTGGAGCGAAGCTCGGCCTCTATCGTCGCGCTATATTGCAAGGATGGCCGGAAGGTGGGGCGACAGGTGGGTGAGCGCTTTGATCGTGTCCTGCTCGACGCTCCCTGCTCATCGGAATCCCGTTTCGCGCTGGAGCGCCCCGAATCCTGGCAGTACTGGAGCGAGCATAAAATTGCCGATATGCAGCGCAAGCAAAAACAGCTGCTGTATTCCGCGGTGCTCGCCGCCAAACCCGGCGCGCCGATTGTCTACAGCACCTGCTCTTTCGCCCCGGAGGAAAACGAGCTCGTCATCAGTCATGTATTGAAGAAGTTTGACGGTCGCTTGTCGGTCGAGCCGGTGGTGTTACCGTTTCCCAATACCATGGCCGGGCTCACCCTGTGGCGGGGCAAAACACTGAACCCCCAGGTGGAGCGTGCCGTGCGCATCCTGCCCACGGATACCATGGACGGGTTTTTCATCTGCGCGCTGCGCAAGCACTAAAGGGGACGCAACCCTTTTTCTTTTTTTTTGGAAAAAGGGTTGCGTCCCGAATGGCGCTGACTTAAGCAAAAACCACTGTCATTCCAGCGTTCTGTTGGCTGGAATCCAGGTTTCAAGGGCGTGGATCCCGGCCTGAAGACTGCCGGGATGACGTGATTCCTGGGGGCTGGTTCGACAAGGGGCTTAAGTCAGTGCCATTCGGTTGCGTCCCCTTTAGTGTAAACGAGTGCAGGAGGAAAAGGGTTGCGTCCCCTTTA
Organism: Gammaproteobacteria bacterium; assembly: GCA_030618705.1. GTDB lineage: Bacteria > Pseudomonadota > Gammaproteobacteria > Pseudomonadales > JAHEGP01 > JAHEGP01. The sequence goes on from JAUXCW010000032.1 coordinate 3,701, forward strand.
AGCGCTACAAATCGCCGGCGATCCAATACCCGTACCAGGCGTCCATCACCAGCTCCGAGTACCAGGTCTTGCCGACGCTGCCGTTGTAGCGTGCCAGGGCTTTGGCCAGGTTGCCTTTTTCCCGCGCCAGGTAAAACTGTAAAATTCGGCAGCCATAGCGCAGGTTGGTATCGACATCGGTCAGGTTGTCGGTGGGGCGACCGATCTCGTTTTTCCAGAACGGCATCACCTGCATCAAGCCCTGGGCGCCGACCCGTGAGACGGCATACTGGTCGAAGCGACTTTCGATCTGGATCAGCGCCAACACCAGGTCGGGCTTGAGGTTTGCCGCCCGCGCCTCCCGGTGCACTGCCCTTAGCAGGTCGAGGCGGACCGGGGTGTCTTTCAGGTAGCGCTGTAGCCGCGATGACATATCCACCAGCCAGACTTCGGCGTCGTAGCGGTCTTCAAAGCTGTCGGACTCGGTAATGGTTTGTTCCAGGAAGTTGCGCAGTTCGGCCTGCTCCCGGTCGGTATCGGCAGTCGATGCCGTGGCCGCCGGGGAGGCCAGGAGCAGCAGATAGAACAGTAGAGAGTACAGGGCGACAGGCTTCATGCTTCGTAATTTGTGAACCAGGCTACCTGCAGTCTAGCTCACCGCCGCCCCGATGGGCTTATTACGCTTGTTTTTTTGCCAGCTGTTGCTCGATAAATGTGAGTGCGCTTTCACGCTCAATCAACTGTTTGTCGTCGTCACGTCGCCCCTTGTATTCGAATTGGCCACTTTTTAGCCCGCGGTCACCGATGACGAGCTGGTGGGGAATGCCCAGTAACTCCATATCGGCGAATTTGACCCCGGGCCGGTCGTTGCGGTCGTCCAGCAGGACATCGTAACCCCGGCTGCGTAACTCCCGGTAAAGGGCTTCGGCGGCCTCTGCCACGGCTTCTGATTTATGCATATTGAGCGGAATGATCACCAGCTCGAAGGGGGCGATACTGGTGGGCCAGCAAATGCCGGCGTCGTCGTGGTGTTGCTCGATGGCCGCGGCGACCAGCCGGGAGACACCAATGCCGTAGCAGCCCATGGTCATCAGCTGGTTTTTTCCATCCTCGTTCTGGACGCTGGCATCGAGTGCCTCGCTGTACTTTGTGCCGAGTTGGAAGATATGGCCGACCTCGATGCCGCGCTTGATAAGCAGCTGGCCGTCGCCGTCGGGGCTGGGGTCGCCGCTCACGACATTGCGGATATCCTCAACATGGCGGGCAGGGCAATCACGTTCCCAGTTGACCCCTGTCAGGTGGTAGCCGTTGCGGTTGGCACCGCAGGCAAAGTCCGCTATTTGCGCGGCGCTGCGGTCGATGACGGTGGGGATATCCAGCTTGACCGGCCCGATGGAGCCGGTTTTGCATCCCAGTGCCGATGCGATTGCGGCATCGTCGGCAAAGGTCAGCGGGGCGGCCACGCCCTCGAGTTTTTCCGCTTTAATCGGGTTGAGGGTGTGGTCGCCACGCAGCACCAGGGCGATCAGCGGAGTGCTGTCGCCCTCGACTATCAGGGTTTTTACCGTTTGCTGTGGGGTGATATCCAGCGCGGCCGCTACCTGTTCGATGCTGTGGGCGCCGGGGGTGGCGACCTCGAGCATGTCCTGGCCGGCAGGGGCGCGATCTTGTGCAGGGGCGAGGGCCTCGGCCATCTCGATATTGGCGGCGAACTCGCTGCTGTCGGAGAAGGCAATGGCGTCTTCACCGGATTCGGCCAGCACGTGGAACTCGTGGGACGCCTGGCCGCCGATGGAGCCGGTATCGGCGATAACCGCCCGGTAGGCCAGGCCGAGTCGGTCGAAGATGCGGCAATAGGTCTGGAACATCTGCTCGTAGGTTTGCTGCAGGCTCTCTTCACTGAGATGGAAGGAGTAGGCGTCTTTCATCAGGAACTCGCGAGCGCGCATAATGCCGAAGCGGGGGCGGATTTCGTCGCGAAACTTGGTCTGGATCTGGTAGAAGTTGACCGGCAGCTGGCGATAGCTGGCGATATCATTGCGCACCAGGTCGGTGATCACCTCCTCGTGGGTGGGGCCCATGCAAAAGGACCGGCCGTGGCGATCTTCGAGGCGCAGCAGCTCGGGGCCGTACTGCTCCCAGCGCCCGGATTCCTGCCACAGCTCCGCGGGCTGCACCACGGGCATCAAGACTTCCTGGGCGCCGGCGGCATCCATCTCCTCTCGTACGATGTGCTCGATCTTGCGCAGCACTTTCAGGCCGACCGGCAACCAGCTGTACAGGCCGGAGGCGAGCTTTCGCACCAGCCCGGCGCGCAACATCAGGCGATGGCTGATGATCTCGGCATCGGCGGGAGTTTCCTTCAGGGTGGCAATCAACAATTGGGAGGCGCGCATAGCTGGGTCCGTTGGGGCTGGATAGGGGTTTTCGTTCGGCTGCGCATTTTACGCTGCTTACCCTATCCGGTACAGTGCCGTGAACGTGTCTCTAAAGGTACCGCGCCATGTTTCAACTTCATCCCGTGCTCGCCGCAGATACCTGGTATCTGGGGGATTTCCCGCTATCGGCCTTGTTGCTGTCCAGGGATGCCAATTACCCCTGGTTTATCCTGGTGCCGAGACTGGCCGATATCAGTGAAATTCATCAGCTCGACCGTGACCAGCGCGTCCAGTTGATGGAGGAGTCCTGCGTATTGGCGCAAACGCTGCAACGGCAATTCAACGCCGACAAAATGAATATCGCCGCCCTGGGTAATGTGGTGCCGCAATTACATTTGCATCACGTCGTTCGCTACCGTGACGACGCCGCATGGCCGGCTCCCATCTGGGGTGCCGTCGAGGCCCGCGAGTATGATGAAAACAGCTTGCAGGACAGTGTAAATCGGCTTTTATCTGCGCTGGTAAATTCAGGATTTTGTGCTAGCGATCGCGCAGTCGAATGAGCGGATGCAATAAAAACCCTGTTTTTCCCGCTTTTTTTATCAAAAACAGGAAAAGTGCTTGTATTGCAGTGTTTTATCAAATATACATAGCTCCAGCTGGTATTCGGTGAACACGCACACAAGCCTGCAAGCATCGAACACCAGTGGGATCTAGACTAAAAACATAAAACAGGAATGACTGGTATGGCCGTAAAAAAGAAAGCGAAAGCAGCTCCCAAGAAAGCTCCCGCTCCCAAGAAAGCACCTGCTCTCAAGGACAAGTTGACCAAGGCGCAGATGATGTCGGCAATTGCAGACAGCACCGGCCTGACCAAGGTGCAGGTTAACTCGGTAATGGAAGAGCTCGAGTCGCTGATTGATCGTAGTATTCGCAAGCGCGGTATCGGGGAGTTCACTATCCCGGGTTTGATGAAGATCACCACGGTCAAAAAGCCGGCAAAGAAAGCCCGCAAGGGTATCAACCCCTTCACCAAGGAAGAGCAGATGTTCAAGGCAAAACCTGCTTCTATCCAGGTCAAGGTGCGCCCGCTGAAGAAGCTCAAGGAATTCGCTGACAGCTAGCCTGGCAGTTTTGTTCCCGTGGCCGGGGCTATGCTCCGGCCACATTCCCCTCCTCGCACACGCATTTCTCGCCGTGGTTTCACCCGTCGGCGCGGTTCCCCTGTAAAAACCTTATCCAGATACACCGAATCGGGCTTAACCGCGAAACTTGAATTCGGTTATAATCGCCGATTTTGTCGGCCATAGCGCCGTGACAACCACGATTACTCGACGAAAACGAAACCACCGGAGTTCGACACCATGCCCATTTACGAGTACCAGTGCCAGGCATGCCAGCATCAATTGGAAGCCCTGCGAAAAATCAGCGATGAACCGCTGCGAATTTGCCCCGCCTGCAATGAGCCCGCCCTGAAAAAGAAGGTTTCCGCGGTTGCTTTTCGCTTGAAGGGGAGCGGTTGGTACGAAACCGACTTTAAGACCGGCGACAAGCGCAACCTGTCCTCCGACTCGAACAGTGACGGAGGCGGTAAGTCCGAAGGCAAGTCCGAAGGGAAGGGCGGCGATAAGAAAACCAGCGGCAGCGACAATAGAAGTAGCAACGGCAGCAAGCCGGCACCTGCGGCCAGCGCCGGCAAAGGCAAGTAATCTTTCGATCGCGCCGTCGAGCGGCGCACACAACACGGGAAACTTTTATGCGCAGTCATTACTGTGGGGATATCAGGGTAGAGCATTGCGATACCACAATCAGTCTTTGCGGATGGGTGGATCGTCGGCGTGATCACGGCGGCGTCATCTTTCTCGATTTGCGCGACCGCGAGGGCGTGGTGCAAGTGGTGTTCGACCCCGATGCCGGCGCCGCCTTTGAGCTGGCGGACAAGGTGCGCAGCGAGTATGTCCTACGATTGAGCGGCGTGGTTCGCCGGCGGGAGGGCGATACCGTCAACCCCAATATGCCCACCGGCGAAATCGAGGTTTACGGTACCGAGTTGGAAATCCTCTCCGTGGCCCAGACCCCCCCCTTCCCCCTGAACGAGCATCACACCGTCGGTGAAGATGTGCGCCTGCGCTACCGCTATATGGATTTGCGGCGACCGGAGATGCAACAAAAGCTGCGTATGCGTTCGCGGATTACCGCCTCGATTCGTCACTTTCTGGAGCAGGAGGGTTTTCTCGAACTGGAAACCCCGATCCTCACCAGGGCGACGCCCGAGGGCGCACGGGATTACCTGGTGCCCAGTCGCACCCACCCCGGCAATTTCTTCGCCCTGCCGCAATCACCCCAGATCTTCAAGCAGTTGCTTATGGTGTCGGGTTTTGATCGCTACTATCAGATCGCCAGGTGCTTTCGCGATGAAGACCTGCGCGCCGACCGCCAGCCGGAGTTTACCCAGATCGATATCGAGGCGAGCTTTGTCACGGAGGAAGACATCATGGCCATCAATGAGGCCATGATCCGTAAGCTGTTCCAGGATGTGCTCGAGGTCGATCTCGGCGAGATGCCGCGCATGTCCCACGCCGAGGCCATGGCCCGCTTCGGTAGCGACAAGCCCGACCTGCGTATTCCCCTGGAGCTGGTCGATATTGCCGACCTGATGCAGGCCGTGGAATTCAAGGTGTTCAATGGTCCCGCCAATGATCCAAAGGGTCGCGTGGCGGCCCTGAAGGTGCCGGGAGGCGCAAAGATTTCGCGCAAGGAGATCGATAGGTACACCGATTTCGTCGCTATATACGGCGCCCGCGGCTTGGCCTGGATCAAGGTCAACGACCTTGCGGCCGGCACCGCTGGCCTGCAATCGCCGATACTCAAGTTTATTCCCGACCAGGTGGTCAAGGGTTTGATGGAGCGCCTGCAGTGCGAAAACGGTGATATCGTTTTCTTCGGCGCGGACAAGGCGCGGGTGGTGAGCGAGGCCCTTGGCGCATTGCGGGTCAAGCTGGGTGAGGACCTCGACCTGTATACCCGACCCTGGGCGCCGCTGTGGGTTGTGGATTTCCCGATGTTCGAGGAAACCCCGGATGGCGGCCTGACTCCCTTGCACCACCCTTTTACCTTGCCGTCCTGTTCCGCAGCGGAACTCGAGGCAAACCCGGAAGCCGCCCAGTCCATTGCCTACGATATGGTACTCAACGGCATGGAGCTCGGCGGCGGATCCCTGCGGATCTACGATGTTGCGATGCAGCAGGCGGTGTTTCGCGTGCTCGGCATCTCCGATGAGGAGGCCGAGTCCCGCTTCGGCTTCCTGCTCGAAGCACTGAAATACGGTACTCCGCCCCACGGCGGCCTGGCTTTCGGTCTCGATCGGCTGGTGATGCTGATAACCGGCAGTGACTCGATCCGGGAGGTGATTCCCTTCCCCAAAACACAGAGCGCGTCCTGCGTCATGACCGAGGCGCCGAGCGAGGTCGATACCCGGCAGTTGCAGGAGCTCAATATTCGATTGCGCAAGCAGGAAAAAGCCGCCGACTGAGCCGACGGCGCAAGAGTGGGTTTGTCGCTGCTTTATTAGAGGAGGAAACAATGGCAGGTCATAGTAAGTGGGCCAACATCAAACATCGCAAGGCGGCCCAGGACGCCAAGCGCGGCAAGGTGTTTACCAAGATTATTCGTGAGATCGTGGTCGCGGCCAGGACGGGCGGCCCCAACCCCGAGGACAATCCCCGGCTGAGGGCGGTACTGGACAAGGCGCTCGGCTCCAATATGAAGCGCGATACCATCGACAGTGCGATTGCCCGGGGCGCCGGCACCAACGAAGCTGATAACATGGAGGAGGTCACCTACGAGGGCTACGGCCACGGTGGCGTCGCCGTGCTGGTGGAAACCGTGACCGATAACCGCAACCGCACCGTGGCGGAGGTGCGACACGCCTTTACCAAGCGCGGCGGTAACCTGGGCACCGACGGTTCAGTCGCCTACCTGTTCAGTCGCAAGGGCCAGATCAGTTTTGCCCCCGGCGTCGATGAAGAACAAATCATGGAAGTGGCACTGGAAGCCGGCGCCGAGGATATCGAGAGCAATGACGACGGGTCCATCGAGGTGATTACCCCCTGGGAGGATTTCACCCAGGTAAAAGAGGCGCTGGTGGCGGCCGGGCTTGAGCCCGAGGGTGGCGAGGTGACGATGATCGCCTCCACCACGGTGGCCCTGGAAGCGGGCGCCGCAGAAAAAGTACTGGGCCTGGTCGATTCGCTGGAAGACTTGGACGATGTGCAAAACGTCTATTTCAATGGTGATATCCCCGACCAGGTTTACGCTGATTTATAAGTCGCGCTGTACGCCGGGGGTGGCAAGCTGCTACATTCAGCTAATACCGCTACATTCGGATAATAAAATAGATGCCGGGTATTTTATGGCTTTAATATTGGGCATTGACCCCGGTTCCCGCCGCACCGGCTACGGGGTGATCAACGCCAACGGCTCCAGGCTTGAGCACATCACCCATGGTTGTATCGTGCTTCCTGAGGACGAATTGCCCGAGCGCCTGCGGCGTATCTTCGATGGTCTCTGTCTGGTTATTGCCCAGCACTGTCCCCAGGCGGTAGCCGTGGAGCAGGTGTTCATGTCCAAAAACGCCGGCTCGGCTTTAAAGCTGGGCCAGGCCCGGGGCGCGGCCATTACCGCGGCCGTCACCAGCGACCTGCCGGTGGCGGAATACTCGGCGCGGCAAATCAAGCAGGCGGTGGTCGGTACCGGCGCCGCCCAAAAAGAACAGGTGCAACATATGGTCGTGGCTCTGCTCAAGTTGTCGGAGCCGCCCCAGGAAGATGCCGCCGACGCCCTGGCTACGGCCATCTGCCATGCCCATAGCCAGCAAACCCTGATAAAAATGAGCGGCGCACGCGGTGTGCGGCGACGGCGGCTGCGATGATTGGACGACTGGTCGGTAAGTTGCTGCTCAAGCAGGCGCCGGATTTACTGCTGGACGTCAACGGTGTGGGTTACGAAGTCCAGGCCCCGATGTCCACCTTTTACCAGCTGCCGGAACCCGGCGGCGCGGTCTGCCTGCACATCCATATGGTGGTGCGGGAGGACGCGCAGCTACTCTATGGCTTTATCGAGGAGCGGGATCGCCAGTTGTTTCGCACCCTGATCAAGGTCAACGGCGTCGGCCCGAAACTGGCGCTGACCATTCTCTCCGGTATCGAAGTGGGGCAGTTCGTCGCCTGCGTTCACCACGGCGATACCGCGACGCTGATCAAACTGCCCGGCGTGGGGCGCAAGACGGCGGAGCGTCTGTTAGTGGAGATGCGCGATCGACTCAAAGACTGGGCGCCGGAGGAAGCGGCGAGTGGGAAGCGGCAGAATGCCGCGCATCCGACGGCGGGCAAACAGCTGCTGCAAGATGCCGAGAGCGCAATGGTAGCGCTGGGCTACAAGCCGGCGGAGGCCTCCCGCGCCATCACTGCCGTGTATGATGATACTATCGATTCCAGTGAAGAATTGATCCGACTGGCCCTCAGGGCCATGGTAAAATAAGACGATGGATGAAGAGCGCTTGTTGTCCGCCGAAGCGGAGGGTTCCGAGGAGCGGCTCGATCGCGCCATTCGTCCCGCTCGCCTCGCCGACTATGTGGGGCAGGGCGTGGTGCGGGAACAGATGGGCATCTTTATCGATGCCGCACGCAGGCGTGGCGAGGCGCTGGATCACACGCTGATTTTCGGTCCGCCGGGCTTGGGCAAAACCACCCTGGCGAACATCATCGCCAACGAAATGGGGGTCGAGGTAAAGTCCACCTCGGGCCCGGTGCTGGAAAAAGCCGGTGATCTCGCCGCCCTGATGACCAACCTCGAGCCCGGCGAAGTGCTGTTTATCGACGAGATTCATCGCCTTAGCCCCCACATCGAGGAGGTGCTGTACCCGGCGATGGAGGACTACCAGCTCGACATCATGATCGGCGAGGGGCCCGCTGCCCGCTCCATCAAACTGGAGCTGCCGCCGTTTACCCTAGTGGGGGCCACCACCAGGGCGGGTTTGCTGACCTCGCCGCTACGGGACCGCTTCGGTATCGTGCAGCGGCTGGAATTTTACAGCCCCGAGGATCTCACCATTATTGTCCAGCGTTCGGCGGATATACTCGGCGTGGCCGTCGACATCGATGGCGCCCGGGAAATCGCTCACCGCGCCCGGGGCACTCCCCGGATTGCCAACCGCATGTTGCGCAGGGTGCGGGATTTCGCCGAGGTCAAGGCACAGGGGCATATCAACCGGGAGGTGGCTGACGCGGCGCTGAATATGCTCAATGTCGACAAGTGCGGCTTCGACCATATGGATCGGCGCCTGCTGCTGGCCCTGATCGAAAAATTCGACGGCGGCCCGGTGGGTGTAGACAGCCTGGCCGCGGCTATCAGCGAGGAGCGCGACACCATCGAAGACGTACTGGAGCCCTACCTGATTCAGCAGGGCTACCTGATGCGCACGCCGCGGGGGCGGATGGCGACACGCAACGCCTATGCGCACTTCGGGCTGGATGGCGGTGCCGCCGGCTCCGGCGAAACCCTGTCATTCAATCTCGGCGAATAGGCGAGGTGGACTCCCCGGCGGCAGAGTTTCGGCTATCTTTAAGGGTATACATTGAGGATACCGATGCCGGCGGTATCGTTTACTATGTCAACTACCTGAAGTTTATGGAGCGCGCCCGAACCGAGTTTATGCGCAGTCTCGGCTTTGGCAAACGGGATATTTTTGAACGCCGGCATATGTTTGTGGTCCATCGCCTGGAGATCGATTATCACCAGCCCGCATCACTGGACGACGAACTGCAGGCCAGCGCACGGCTTGTCGCAGCGGGACGCGCCTGGCTCGATTTTGAGCAGCGGGTGTACAGGGAGGGTGAGATTTTGTGTGAGGGTGTGGTGCGGGTGGTCTGCATCAGGAAGGCCAGCATGAAGCCGGCGGCGATACCTCGGGATATACACGCGGCGCTGCCCGCGGTTTCTTGAGCGGCGCAAGCGGTAAAAGCGCTGCTCACTAGCAGCGAATTAAAACAAAAATCGGCTAAAACCAATCAGGGGATAAATGTGAGCGACAACCTTTCCATCTGGTCACTAATCGTCAACGCGGGCCTGGTGGTGCAGGCCGTGATGCTGATACTGTTTCTGGCGTCGGCGGTATCCTGGTGGGTTATTGCCCAGCGCTTTTTATTTTTTCACAGTGCGCAACACCAATACAATGAGTTCGAGGCCGAGTTCTGGTCCGGCATCGACCTCGCCCAGCTCTACCGGGAGGGCAATACAAAACTGGAGAACGGCAAGGATGTCGGTGGCGCCGAGACCTTATTCCGCGCCGGTTTCAAGGAGTTTTCGCGGCTGCGCCAGCAAATGGGCGGTGACTCCGAGGCGGTGATGAAGGGTTCCCAGCGCGCCATGCGCGTGGCGCTGAGCCGGGAGCAGGATCGTGCGGATCGCAGCCTGGGATTTCTCGCCACCGTCGGCTCCACCAGCCCCTACATCGGTCTGTTCGGCACCGTGTGGGGCATCATGAACGCCTTTCGCGGCCTGGCCAATGTGCAGCAGGCCACCCTGGCGGTGGTTGCCCCCGGCATCTCCGAGGCACTGATAGCCACGGCCATGGGCTTGTTTGCGGCCATCCCCGCCGTTATCGCCTATAACCGCTATTCCAGCGTCTCGGATCGCCTGGTCAACAGCTACGAGACCTTTGCCGAGGAGTTCTCCAGTATCCTGCACCGGCAGGCCCACTCCGCACGCCCGGAAGGAGAGTTATAGCCGATGCGCAAGTCGGGGCGCAGGCCCATGTCGGAAATCAACGTCGTGCCCTATATCGACGTCATGCTGGTGTTGCTGGTCATTTTTATGGTGACGGCGCCGCTGTTGACCCAGGGGGTACAGGTCGAGCTGCCGAAGACCCCGTCGAAGCCCATTAGCCAGACCAAGGAAGAACCCCTCATTGTTTCGATCAAACCCGACGGCAGTTTTTACATCAACCTGGGCCAGAATCCGGACAGCGCACTCAGCCTCGAGGACATACGCACCAAGGTCGCCGCGGTGATCCGTCGCAACCCGGAAACCCCGGTGCTGGTGTGGGGGGACGTCAACGTGCCCTACGGCACCGTTGTGACCCTGATGAGCAACCTGCAGGCCGCCGGTGCGCCCAGCGTCGGCCTGGTTACCGAAACCCCACCGCCAACGGCGAATTGAATAAAATCCAATCGTGGGATACTTCAATACCTACATCGTACCAACCGCGTTTACGATCTTCTTCCACGTTATCGTACTGTTCTTTGTGCTCGTGGGTTGGCAGATGAGCGACACCCAGCGTTTTCGGGTTGAAACCCCGCGTTTCGTCAAGGCCGAGCTGGTGATGCTGGAACAGACGAAACCGAAAGCGCAAAAAAAGACCGCCGCACCCCGGCCGGCGTTAAAGACGACGGAGAAATCCAGTGCAGAGCCGGTACCGAAAACAGCGCAGCCGGAGCCCACTGGGGAGCCCGCGGTGCAAGCCAGACCGGAGCCAAAATCCGAGCCTGAGCCCGAGCCCGAGACGGTCGAGCCGCCGAAGCCCGACCCGGAGATCGAGCGCCGTCGGCAGCGCGTAGAGGAGCGGCAACAGCAACAGGCGGATATGCAGCGTGCGTTGGAGGAAGAAGATTTCATGATGCAGGCGGAGGAGGACGAGATACAGGCTTCCAGCTATGCCGCCCTGATCAAACGCACCGTCGAGGGCTATTGGAGCCGGCCGCCGAGCGCGCGCAAGAATATGACGGTGGTATTGTCTATCCTGCTTATTCCCACCGGCGACGTGGTCGGGGTGGAGGTCACCAAAAGTAGCGGCAATGCCGCCTTTGACCGCTCGGCCATTGTGGCGGTGGAAAAGGCCGCGCGCTTTCCGGAGCTGAAAGCCATGTCGCCGACCCTGTTCGAAGCCTATTTTCGCCGTTTTACCCTTATTTTCAGACCGGAGGATTTATTGTTGTGAGGGCGTTTTGTCTGTATCTGCTGCTGTTGTTGTCCTGGTCGCAATCGAGCATGGCCCAACTCACCATCGAGATTACCGAGGGCCAGGACAACCCCTCGTCTATTGCCGTGGTGCCCTTCGAGTGGCGGGGCAAGGGGCAGCTCGCCGAGGATATCCCTGCCATCGTGTCGGCGGACCTGCAACGGGTCGGCCAGTTTTCCCCGGTGGCGGAAGAAGACATGCTGGGTTTCCCCCGCCAGGCGAGCGAGGTGTATTTTCGCGACTGGCGTGCGATAGGCGCCGAGTTCGTACTGGTGGGCAAGATAAGCAAAAACGGCAAGAAAGAGCCCTATGTGGTGCAATACGAACTGATGGATGTTTTTCGCCAGGAAAAACTGTTCAGCAAACGCCTGCGCGGCAGCGAAAAACAGCTGCGGGATATCGCCCATAAAATCAGCGATGAGGTCTACGAGACGCTCACCGGTATTCGTGGCGCCTTCTCCACCCGCATCCTGTTCGTATCCGCCAAAAACCTGGGCAACGCAAAATTCAACTACCAGCTGAAGATGTCCGATGCCGATGGCGCCAGGCCCCGTACCCTGCTGGAATCCAACGAGCCGATCCTGTCCCCGACCTGGTCGCCGACGGGCAAGGCGATTGCCTACGTCTCCTTTGAAACCTCTCGCCCGGCGATCTACCGGCACGAGGTGGCCACGGGCCGGCGCGAGAAGCTCACCAATTTTAAAGGTATCAACGGCGCACCGGCCTGGTCTCCCAAGGGACGCTATATGGCCATGGTGCTGTCCAAGGACGGCAGCCCCGATATCTACATTATGGACCTGGGCACCCGCAAGTTGACAAAGGTCGCTCCCCATTACGCCATCGATACCGAGCCGGCCTGGATGCCCGACGGCAAGTCGATCATTTTTACCTCCGATCGCGGGGGTAAGCCGCAGATATATAAGGTCGGTATCGCAGGAGGCAAGGTCGAGCGTTTGACTTACAGCGGCAGCTATAATGCGCGGGCGCGCTACTTGCCGGAGCGCAATGCCATCGTCATGGTGCATCGGCAGGCCGGTGACCGCTCCTTCCATATCGCTATCCAGAGTCTCGATACCGGCTCCATACAGATACTCAGCCGCACCGAATTGGACGAATCCCCCACGGTGGCGCCCAACGGTGCTATGTTGATGTATGCGACCCAGTACCAGGACAAGGGGATATTAGCTGCGGTAAGTGTTGATGGTAGTGTGAAGTTTCGCTTACCATCTAGCTCCAGCGACGTGCGCGAGCCCGCGTGGTCACCGTATTTAAAATAAATTCAACTCAAGCGAACAGGAAATTTCCATCATGATAGATAATTCAGTGCTGAAAACCGTAGCCAGCCTGGTTTTAGCCTCGGTATTCCTGGTTGGATGTGGCGCTACCGGCAAGGGTGATGACGTTACTGCGACCGCCGATATATATGGCGGTGAAGATGCCGCGCGGGTTGAAGCGGCGGATGGTCGCAGCGGCCTCGGCAGTGATTCCTACGCGGATGACGCGGCGGCGGCCGCGCTGGATACGGTTTTTTACTTCGACTTCGACAAATCCGAGTTGCGGGTTGACGTGCGCGCGGCACTGGACGAACACGCCACCTACCTGCGCAATAAAAGCGGCGTAATACGGCTGGAAGGCCACGCCGATGAGCGGGGTACCCGGGAGTACAACCTGGCCCTGGGCGAGCGCCGCGCCCGCGCCATCGCCGACTACCTGGCCATCCAGGGCGTGCCCAACTCGCAGATCGAGACCATCAGCTACGGTGAGGAAAAGCCCGTCGCCATTGGCCACACCGAGGCGGCCTGGAGTAACAATCGTCGGGTCGAGCTGATCTACGTCGACTGATGCCGCGCCGAACCACCATAAAAGGCCGGCTACGCCTGGCCGCCCTGGGAGGAACGCTGGTCTGGGCATCTCTCGTCCAGGCCGCGGCCCCGGTCGAGGACCGGACGGTCAGTAATTCCCCCCGGCTGGCCGACCTGTTCTACAAAATGCAGCAAATGCAGCAGGAAATCATGGAGCTGCGGGGGCAGGTGGAAGAGCAGTCCTACCGTATCAAGCGGCTGGAGAAACAGCGCCTGGAGGACTACAGGAGTCTCGACAAGCGCATGCAGCAGAGTCGTAAATCCAGCTCCGGACAGAGCAAAAAATCGACAGCCAGTGCCGCGCCGATCGTCGTTGCCCCCAAACCCGCAGCCTCGGCCGGCAGTGCATCGTCAAGCTCAAAATCGACAAGCACCAGCGCGAGTTCGTCGGAGCGTGAGGCCTATCAGCAGGCCTTCCAGTTATTGAAAAAGCAAAAACTGCCGGAGGCGGAATCCGCGTTCAAGGACTTTCTGCGCGAGTACCCCGATGGTAAATACAGCTCCAATGCCTACTACTGGCTGGGTGAACTCTACCTCACCAGCGATAAGCTGTCCCAGGCTCGCAAGACCTTCAGCGTACTCGTCGAGCGCTACCCCGATTACCGCAAAACACCCGACTCCACCTTCAAACTGGCGAAAATATACTACCAGCAGGGCGATAAGCAGCAGTCGGAGCAGTTGTTGAAGAAAATTGTTCGCCAATACGACCAGAGCTCGCCGTCCACGGTCAAGCAGGCCAACGCCTATCTCGACAAGCATTTCCGCTAGACCCGCCCGGCGGCCATGAGCTCACCCACACTCAGGATTACTGAAATATTTTACTCCCTGCAGGGAGAGAGCCGCAGCCAGGGCCTGCCCACGGTGTTTATCCGCCTGACCGGCTGCCCCCTGCGCTGCGTGTACTGTGACACCGCCTATGCCTTCAGTGGCGGCGAGATGCTGGCCATCGAGGAGGTCCTTCGGCGTGTGGCGCAATACCAGCCCGCCTATGTCACCGTTACCGGTGGCGAGCCCCTGGCGCAGCAAAATTGCCTGCCACTGCTGGCTGAGTTATGTAACGCCGGCTACGAAGTGTCACTGGAAACCAGCGGCGCCCTGTCCATTGCCAGGGTGGATTCGAGGGTGGTCAATGTGCTCGACCTGAAGACCCCCGCCAGCGGTGAGCTGGGTAAAAACGATTACCACAATATTCCCCTGTTGAAGCGCACAGACCAGGTCAAGTTCGTCATCTGCAATCGGGAGGACTACCAGTGGGCGCGGATGCAGCTCGATTTACACCGCTTGGCCGATCGTGTCGATGACGTGCTGTTTTCACCGGTCCACGGTGAGCTGGAGCCGCAGCAGTTAGCTCAGTGGATTCTGCAGGACCGGTTGGTGGTACGCATGCAGATGCAGTTGCACAAGCTGCT
>JAUXCW010000177.1 GCA_030618705.1 Gammaproteobacteria bacterium
ACTCGCGCCCTGGCCGGGTTGAGATCCCCGGAGGCAACCGTGCCGACCTCGTCGTCGTTCACCTCGACATTGCGGCCGATAAAACCGGTAGGCACACGGCTTGAGCGGACCACCACGACGCCTTTTTTGACCGCTTTGCCCACCTCTTCCAGTGCTGCGGCGGTCATATTGCCGTTACCCACGCCCGCGGTAACGATACCTTTGGCTCCATTTTCAACGGCGCATTCAATCAGGTCCGGGGAGACATCGGCATTGATGTACATGATATCTACCCGCGGCAGCTCCTTCACACCCTTGACAGAGAATTCGCTGTCCACACCGAAGCGTTTGTAGGGAGCGCGAAAGAAAGTATTCTTGCCATAAAGCGTGACGCCGACCAGGCCCGTTTCCGGCGACATAAAAGTGTGTACAGCGGTGGTGTTGGTTTTGGTAAACGCCCGGGCGCCGTGAATATCGTCATTGGCAACCATGAGGACTCCTCGACCCCTGGCCTCCTTATCGGCCGCGACGGCCACGGCATTGTAAATATTGAGGGGGCCATCGGCAGACATCGCGGTCGAGGGGCGCATGGCGGCGGTCAGCACCACGGGCTTTTCGCTCTTCACCGTCAGCTGGAGAAAGAAGGCTGTCTCTTCGAGGGTATCGGTACCGTGGGTGATCACCACACCGTCCACAGTGGATTTTGCCAGCAGCTCGTTGAGCCGTGCGGCCAACTCCAGCCAGATTTTATCGGAGATGTCCTGGCTGCCGACATTGGCAATCTGCTCTCCGCTGATATTGGCCAACTCCTTGATTTGCGGCACCGCGTTGATCAGGATATCGACCCCTACCTGGCCGGAGGTATAACCGGCCTGGGTCTGGGTTTCAGCGGAGCCGGCAATAGTGCCCCCGGTCGCTAAAATTACGATATTGGGCTTGCCGGCGGCGACGGCGCCACTGACAAAGAAAACCAGCGTCAGCAGCATGGTGCGAATAGCTTGAGTCATTTTCATCGTACTCTCCTGTTTCTCGGAATAAGAAGGTTTACTGATACTGCTTTTTATCGAGACCGGTGAGAGCGCTCGGCTCCAGGATCTCCTCGATTTGCTCCTCGGTCAAAATCTTCTGCTCGCGAACCACCTCCAGAATGCCCTTATTGGTGCTATAGGCTTCTTTGGCCAGCTCGTCAGCGCGGCCATGACCGATCATGGGAACAAGGGCGGTAACGATACCGACGGTGCGCTCGATATAACCCTCCAGCGTATCCGCATTGACGGTGATCCCGTCCACGCACTGAATGCGGAAGGCCTTCATGGTATTGGTCATTAATCGCTGGGAATCCAGCACCGCGATGGCCTCCAGCGGCTCGTAGGCATTGAGCTGCAACTGGCCATTGCGCGCCGCCAGCGCCACAGACATATCGTTGCCCATGACCCGGAACGACACCAGGTTGACCAACTCCGCCATCACCGGATTAACCTTGCCCGGCATAATCGAGGAGCCCGGCTGCACCGGCGGCAAGTTGATTTCGCCAAGGCCGGCCCGTGGCCCTGAAGACAGTAGTATCAGATCACTGGCAATTTTCGAGAGTTTTACCGCCAGGCTACGCTCGGCGGCGGATTGGGCCAAAAAGGCATGCTGGTCCCAGGTCGCCGCAATCAGGTCGTCGGCCACGGTAAAGGGTTTGCCGGTTAGTTTAGCGAGATGCTTTGCGGTCTTTTCAGCATAGCCAGCGGGGGCGTTGAGGCCGGTGCCGATGGCGGTGCCCCCCATATTGATCACGAACAGCGACTTCTCGGACATCCGAATATACGGGATCTCATCCTCCAGGGCGCTGGCCATGGCATGAAACTCCTGGCCCAGGGTCATTGGTACCGCATCCTGCATCTCGGTGCGGCCCATTTTCAGTATGTCGATATACTCATTGCCCTTGTTGCGCAGTGCGGCGACCAACAGCTCGATTTGCTCGACCATAAGGTCATTATTGGTGGCGATGGCCAGCTTGAGCGCGGTCGGATAGGAATCGTTGGTGGACTGGGACATATTGAGGTCATTATGAGGGTCGATGATATCGTATTGACCCAACTTGTGGCCGGTATCGAGCAGGGCCGCATTGGCCATCACCTCATTGGCGTTCATATTGGTCGAAGTACCGGCCCCGCCCTGGTAGGGGTCGACCGGAAACTGGTCGTGGTACTTGCCCGCCAGTATCGCCTCTCCGCCTTTGATGATCGCGTCCCGGGTTTCCTTTTTCATTTTCCCGACATCGGTATTGGCCTTGGCCGCGGCCATTTTTACCTGGACAAAACCGTTGATAAGCTCAGGATAATCGCCCAGGGTTCTACCCGATATCTGGAAGTTTTCGATGGCCCGCGCCGTCTGTACCCCGTACAAGGCATCGGCGGGAACCGCTTTTTCACCCAGCAGGTCGTGCTCGATGCGCACATCCTGGGGCCCTGTTGCCCGGGCAGCCGCCTGGGCGTGAACATTGGCGCCGATAATCACCAGGCTGAGAATGGGAGCGGCCAGTGCAAGGGATTTAATCTTCATTGATACCTCCAGAGTTTGTAATGCATCTTATGCGAGAAGCCATTTTGCCAGAAACAAACCGCTCAGGGTTGCGGCGATAGTCGTCACCAGCCCCGGCAACATAAAACTGTGGTTAAGCAGGTATTTGCCGATGCGCGTGGTACCGGTCTGGTCAAAGGACACCGCCGCCAGCACCGTACCGTAAGTCGGCAGGAAAAAGTTACCGTTCACCGCGGGGTACACACCGATGAGCAGGTACGCCGGCAACCCCAGGGCCACACCCACCGGCGCCAGTATAACGATAGTCGCCGCCTGACTGAACAGCAGTATCGAGAGAATAAACAGACCGAAGGCAAACATCCAGGGATAGCTGGTGATGGCCGAGGAAATGGCGCCCACAATCACATCCTGGTTGGCGGTAAAAAAGGATGAGCCCAGCCAGGACACCCCCAGGATTGAAATAATGGCGACCAGGCCGCCGCGCATCAGGCTGCCCTTGATGGCAGCGGCGGGGCTGGCCTTGAACGCCAGGGTAATCACCCCCGCCGCTGCCAGCATGATTATCATGATCAGTTCACCCATCTCGGCCTTGCCGACCAGCGCCTCACCGGCGCTGACGATTTCATAGTCGGGCCTGAGGCCGGGGAACAAACCCAGTATGACCACCAGGCCGACCGCCCCGAGGAATACCGCACAGGAGCCCACCGCGCGCTTGCGCGCCACCCCCTCCAGCGGCGGCAGCTGCACCGGGGCCGCAACAATGCCCTGTGCGAGGCGGCGCTGGTATTCAGGATCATCCTCCAACGGCACGCCCTTCCAGGCCACCGACAGCACACCCAGGGTGACACCCACCAGGGTGGCCGGAATCGTTACCATCATAATATCGATCAGCCCGACCTCCAGACCGGAAAGCGAGGCGAGCAGCGCCACCGTGGCCGCCGATACCGGAGAGGCGATAAGACCGTGCTGTGCGGCGATGACGCTCATGGACATCGCGCGCTCCGGTCGCACACCCGCCTTGCGGGAGACCTCGGCGATAACCGGTAGCAGGGAGTAGATAACGTGTTGGGTGCCCGCGGCAAAAATCAAGGCGTAGGTGACGAAGGGAGCAATAAAGGTGATGCGTTGGGGGTGGCGTCGCAGCAGCTTCTCGGCGGTTTCCACCAGGTAGTTCAGTCCTCCCGCCGCCTCCATCATGGACAGCGCCGTGATCACCGCGAGAATCATGCCCAGCACGATGGCCGGAGGCTGGCCCGGCGGCATGCCGAACACCAGTACAAAGACCAGCAGTCCGATCCCCGACAAGGTACCGAGTGCTATACCACCCAGCCGTGCACCAACGACAATGCACAACAGCAGTATGCCCAGTTCGACAAATAACATGCAAAACTACTCCGCGGGAATACCGGTTGCCGGAACCGGGCACAAGCCAACCCAGCGTACGTATTCGAAATTACCACTGGCCTTTGTAAACAGCAAGCGGGCGGAGGAATTAAAGGGTGGCAAACGCTAGCCGCGCTTATCCGAAACCGTTATGATCAATCAATCCTGCACCCTCGGGTTCTTGCGAATCAGCATTTCACCACAAGAAAGGAGATCGTCATGAAGGAATTTAAACAAGCTATGGCATGCGCTGCACTGCTGTTGACTACATTGGTAATGGCCGGCACCACACAGGCCCTGGCAGGCGGCGACTTGCAGTCGGTGGTCGATGAAGCCCACGCTAAATTCAAGGATCTCAAGGACGGCAAAAACGCCGATTACATTCCGGAACTGGACAAGGTGCCGTCGGAGTTATTCGGCATCGCCATCATCACCGTCGACGGCAAGGTATATACCGCAGGCGATGTGGATTACGCCTTTTCCATCCAATCCGTGGCCAAGCCGTTTACCGCCGCCCTGGTGATGGAAGAACAGGGCGTCGAAGCGCTGCACGAAAAGATCGGCGTGGAGCCGACCGGCATGCCCTTCAACTCCGTTATGGCCATCCAGCTCAATGAACAACGCTCTGTCAATCCCCTGGTCAACGCCGGCGCGATTGCCGCAGTGAGTATGCTCGACGCCAACAGCCCGGAACAACGCTGGGATATGCTTCTCAAATGGTATAGCGACCTGGCCGGGGATAAACTCACCCTGCTCGACGACGTTTATGTATCGGAATCGGAAACCAATTATAACAATCGCGCCATTGCCAATATGTTATACAACTTCGGCCGCCTGTACAGTGATCCGATGGAGGCGGTGGATGTCTATACCAAGGAGTGTTCGGTGGGGGTTACCGCCAAGCAACTCGCCATGATGGGCGCCACCATCGCCAACAACGGCAAAAACCCGAAAACCGGCAAGCAACTGATCTCTCCGGAAAATATCCCGGAACTACTGGCCATCATGTTTATGGCGGGCTTTTATGACGAGGTGGGCGAATGGGCCTATTCCGCAGCGCTGCCGGCCAAAACCGGGGTCGGCGGCGGCATCGTTGCGGTAGTGCCCGGCAAAATGGCCATCGTGGCATTTTCACCGCGTCTCAATGAGGCGGGTAATAGTGTGCGCGCCCTCAAGGCCATCGAATATATCTCGCGCTCACGCAGTCTGGGCGTATTTGGCCCCAACCCCTTCTAAGGAGGAAGAAAGGGGGAAGGGAGGCATTCTCCGGATACTAGAGCCGGAGACAGAGACGGTACAAGGACGACAGTTAGCAAACATATAATAAGGGGAGCACACCATGAAAAAACAACTATCTACTGTTGCATTGCTTATCGCCGGTGCCACCACCGGTATCGCCTATGCCCAGGCACCGGGTGAAGGGCCGACGGAAACCGACGTGGGGCAATTGGAGGAGCCTGAAAGCCTCAAGGACAGCGGCAAAGCCAGGGGCGAGCTGTACGGCTTCGCCATGCTGGATATGGGCTATAACGCCGGCACCATCAACGAAGACTGGTTTGACACCATGCGGCCGACCCAGTTACCCAATAGTGACCGACAAAAAGACGGGCTCGGCGCGGGGGGCGATAAGTTCCCCACCGAGGGCAATACCTATGCCAGCGTCCGGCAGTCCCGGCTCGGCGTCAAAGGCTGGTTCCCCACCAGCATGGGCGAACTCCACACCATCTTTGAATTCGAGATGTTTGGTGTCGGTGTGGACGCGGGCCAGACCACCATCCGCCTGCGCCACGCCTATGGCGAACTGGGGGCGTTTGGCGCCGGCCAATACTGGAGCCCGTTTATGGACATCGACGTGTTCCCCAATTCCCAGGAGTACTGGGGCCCCAACGGCATGCCCTTTTTCCGCAATGTCCAGGTTCGCTGGATGCCGATACGTGGCGCCAGCAACCTGACCTTCGCCCTGGAAAAACCCGGTGCCAGCAGGGACCCCGCCAACGAGGAGCTTGAAGAAATCATCGGCAACCGCAATCTCCGGGCACGCTATCCGGTACCTGACTTCTCCGCATCCTATAAATTCCAGGGTGACTGGGGCTATGTGCGCGCCGCCGGCATCCTGCGCCGCATCGAATGGGAGGACGAAACCGGTGACGGCCTGGACAGGTCCGGTGAAGAGACCGGCTGGGGCATCAACCTGAGCGCCAACCTCAAGTTCGGCCCCAATGACAGCGTACTGAAGCTGCTGGTCATGCATGGCGAGGGCGTGGAAAACTATATGAATGATGCCGGCGCTGACCTGGGCCTGGAGATCGACGGCACTGACATACAGGGTAAACTCATCCCGGTCACCGGCACGGTATTGTTCTACGACCTGTACTGGAGCAACCGCTGGTCCAGCACTATCGGCTTTTCCACTGTCGACAAGGAAAATACCAACGGCGAGACCGCCGACAGTTTTGAGAAAGGCCGCTATGCCCTGGTCAACCTGCAGTTTCACCCCACCAGCCAGATCATGTACGGCGCCGAGTTGCAATACGGCAAACGGGAAAACTTCGACGACGGCTTTGATTACGACGCCTTCAAGGTGCAGTTTTCCGCCCGTTACAACTTCTCTTTCGGCCTCGGCGGTTGATACCGGCCTCCCAGCGGAAGCTATGAGCAAGGCAGAACCGGGAAAGCAGCTGCCACGCGGCCTGCAGCGGTAGCGTGTGTGAGTTTATATCTGGTAAGCGGGGCATCGGGTTTTATCGGCAGGGCGCTGTGTGCCCACATCAGCGCACAGGGTCACTCCGTACGCGCCCTGCTGCGCCGTGACACCAGCGGCCCCTGGCAGGAAGCCGTCACTTGCGATTTGAGTAACACCCTGCCCCCGGATGAACTGATGGCGGGAGTTTACGGCGTTTTTCACTGCGCCGGCGCAGCTCACTTTCGCGGCCTTTCCAAGCCGGCGCAAAGCGCCCTGTGGCAACTGAATGTCGATGCCACACAATCCCTCTTCGACCTCGCCCGGCGCCACGCCGTACAGCGGTGGGTCTATTTCAGCAGCGTCCAGGCCGCCGGCAGGCCGGGTGGCAGTCCGGCAACGGAGCAGTGGCAATCGCCGCCGGACAATCTATACGGGGAGTCCAAATTGGCAGCGGAGCGCCTGCTGATGGCGGCAGAGGATAATGCCATGCATTCCTGCATACTGCGCCCGACGCTGGTATACGGCCCCGGGGTCAAGGGTAACCTGGCGCGTATGTTGGCTGCTGTGGCAAAGGGCAGAATGCCCCCCCTGCCCGATAGCGGAAAGCAACGCTCCATGGTCGCACTGGAAAACCTGGTCGATGC
>JAUXCW010000131.1 GCA_030618705.1 Gammaproteobacteria bacterium
AGCGTGTGCAAAACCATGCTGGACCACGTGGGTATTCGGCGCCTGCGACTGCTCACCAATAATCCACGCAAGGTCGAGGCACTGCAGGGCATGGGTTTTGATGTGGTGGAGCGCATTGCCCTGCGCACCGGCGAAAATGCCCACAATGCAAAATACCTGGCCACCAAGGCCGGTAAGCTGGGTCATATAATGGGTGAATAGGCGCGCTTCTTTCGCCCTGGCTTTACACCTGGGAGCTTGAAACCTGGCGCTTGGGCCCTTCCAGCAAGATCATTCTCTCGGCGATGCGCGCCTCGATTGCCTCCGCACTCAGGCCGACATTGGCCAGCAGTGTGTCCCGTTTGCCGTGGTCCAGGAAGCGATCCGGCAGGCCGAGGTTCAGCACCGGCACCAGTATGCCCTTGCTCGCCAGGTACTCGTTCACCCCGCTGCCGGCACCCCCGGCGACACTGCTGTCCTCCAGGGTGACCAGTAGTTGGTGCGTGGTGGCTAGGTGTTCGATCAGCTGCTGGTCCAGGGGTTTGACGAAGCGCATATCGACCACGCTTGCATTGAGCCTGTCGCCCGCCGCCATGGCCATATCCAGCAGCACACCGAAGGAGAGAACAGCAACCCCGCGACCCTTTCGACACACCTTGGCGCGGCCAATCGGCAGTGCCTCCATGGCCTTGGCGATGTTGGCGCCCGGCCCGGTGCCGCGGGGATAACGCACCGCTGCGGGGCCGCCATGGGCATAGCCGGTATAGAGCATTTTGCGGCACTGGTCTTCGTCGCTCGGGGCCATGACGACCATGTTCGGCAGGCAGCGCAGATAGCTGAGGTCGAAGCTGCCGGCATGGGTGGCGCCATCCTCCCCAACCAGGCCGGCGCGGTCGATGGCGAACAGCACATCGAGGTTTTGCAAGGCGACATCGTGAATCAACTGGTCGTAGGCCCGCTGCAGGAATGTGCTGTAGATCGCCACCACCGGTTTCAGGCCCTCGCAGGCCATGCCCGCCGCCAGCGTCACCGCGTGTTGTTCGGCAATGGCGACGTCGTGGTAGCGGCGGGGGAATTGCCTGGCGAACTCCACCATGCCGGAACCCTCGCCCATGGCGGGGGTGATGCCGACAAGCTTGCTGTCCTGGCGTGCCATATCGCATAACCACTGCCCGAACACGTCCTGGTATTTTGGCTTTTTGCCCGTGTCTGCGCTGGTGGGGGCCACGGGCTTGGCTTCGATCTTGTTTATCGCGTGATAGCCCACCGGGTCGGCCTCCGCGGGGGCGAAGCCCTTGCCCTTGGTGGTAATGATATGTAGTAGCTGTGGGCCCTTGAGATCGCGCATATTGCGAAGGGTGTGGACCAGTTCGAGGACGTCGTGACCGTCGATGGGGCCGATATAGTTCCAGCCCAGCTCCTCGAACAGGGTGCCGGGCGCCACCATGCCCTTCATGTACTCCTCGGTCTTGCGGGCGATTTCCCAGCCCTTGGGTATCTTGGACAGCACGGTCTTGCCGCCCTCGCGCAGGCTGTTGTAGAGCTTGCTCGCCCAGACCCTGGAAAAATAGGTATTGAGGCCGCCGAGGCTGTGGGAGATCGACATCTGGTTGTCGTTGAGGACTACCAGCATGTCTGCATTGGTGTGGGCGGCGTGGTTCAGGGCCTCGAAGGCCATGCCCGCGGTCATGGCGCCGTCGCCGATAATGGCGGCGGTGCGACGATCGCCGTCCTGGGCTTCGATTCCCAGCGCCATGCCCAGCGCGGCGCTGATGCTGGTGCTGGAGTGCCCCACGCCAAAGGTGTCGTAGTCGCTTTCGGAACGCTTGTTAAAGCCCGACAGGCCCCCTGCCTGGCGCATGCTGAACATCTGCTCCTTGCGCCCGGTGAGGATTTTATGGGGGTAGGTCTGGTGGCCGACATCCCACACCAGCTGATCCCGGGGGGTGTCGTAGACATAGTGCAGGGCGACGGTTAATTCGACGACGCCGAGGCCGGCACCGAAATGGCCGCCGGTCTGGCCGACACAATAGAGCAGGAACTCCCGCAGCTCATCGACAAGTTGCGGCAGGTCCTCCTCTCGCAGTTTACGCAAATCCCCCGGCGTGCTGACCCGGTCCAGATACGGGGTATCGGGACGTCGGGCGGGGATCTGGTCAAACAGCTTTGCCATGTGCGAGCCTGTGGAGCGATAAATGCCACATTCTAGCGAAAATGGCGGCAACAATCTCCCGCTTAATAGTTCCGGCTGATGATGTAGCCGCCCAACTGCCGCAGGCGCTCGGCCTTGTCTCCAAACACGGCGACGGCCATCAGCGCTTCCTGGAGCAGTTGCTCCAGCAGATCCCTCGATCCGCCCTGGCCGAGCAGGCCGGGATAGGTCATCTTGCTGTTATTGATATCGGAGCCCTGTTGTTTCCCCAGCACCTCGGTACTGCCCTCGATATCGAGCAAATCATCCTTGACCTGGAAGGCCAGGCCGATGAAGTTGCCGTAGCGATCGAGGGCTTGCAGCTGTTCGCCGTTGGCATTGGCGGCGATACCCCCCATCCGCAGCGCGGCACGGATCAAGGCGCCGGTCTTGAGGGAGTGCATGGTCTGTAGCAATTCGATGGCGGGTTGGTGGTGTTCCAGGCTGAGGTCGATAAACTGCCCGCCCACCATGCCGCGAGCGCCGGAAGCCGCCGCCAGGGCCTTGACCAGGGAAATTCGTTGCGAGGATTCCAGCCCGGGGCAGTCCGCCAACAGTTCGAAGGCCAGGGTGTGTAAGGCATCCCCGGCGAGAATTGCCGTCGCTTCGTCATAGGCTCTGTGGCAGGTGGGCTGGCCCCGGCGCAGATCGTCATCGTCCATCGCCGGGAGGTCGTCGTGGACCAGGGAATAACTGTGCAGGCACTCCACGCTGGCGGCAATATGGTCCAGCGCGAGCTCGCTGCAGCCCGGGTCGAGGGCCTCGGCGCTGGCGTAAACCAGGGTGGGGCGCACCCGTTTCCCGCCGTTCAGCAGGCTGTAGCGCATGGCCTCGTACAGTCGTCGGCTGAGACTGTCGTCCTTGTGGCCGCTGTACTCCGAGTGGATTTGTTTACTGAATCGGTCGAGGGCCAGGTCTGCGCGTTGCCGGCAGGCGGCGAGGTACTCGGCAAAGGCTTGATTCATTGCTCGTTTTCTTGCGGGGTGAAGTCGACCAGCTCGGTTTCGCCGTTCCTGCTCATCAATAACTGTACGCGCTGTTCGGCTTCGGTCAATGCGCCCTGGCAGTCGCGGGTCAGCTTGACGCCCTCTTCGAAGGCGGTGAGAGATGCTTCCAGCGACAGCTCGCCGTCCTCCAGCTTGTGGACGATTGCCTCCAGCGCGCTGAGGTTTTTTTCGAAATCGATTTTTTTCTTGCTGCGAGCCATCGCTTGCCAGCCCCCGTGTGCTGATTATGGGTCGTTGGTGGTACGGGCATTCCGGGGATACGTATATGGATCCCCGCCTGCGCTGGGATACGTGCCCTCGCCGGAACCCTGTGTGCCTGTGGGCCGGTCTTCCGGACGGGCACTAGTCTAACAGATTTTTTGTTGCGATTTACCGGTGGGGGTCGGGCGCTTCTGGAAACGCTGGCGCAGGGAGTTCAACCTGAGCTCGTGCAACACCGTGTGTAGCACATCCTGGCTATGCTGTTCTGCCGGTAATTGCGCAATCTGCAGTTGCCCACTGGACAGCGCCCTGGCCAGGCGGTCGGCGTATTCCAGCCGGCGCCGGGTACCGCTGGCATCCACGAACAGCGCTCGTGCGCATTTATCGCTGTGCCAGGCGAGTTTAAGCTGGATGGCGCTGTTTTGCGGGCGATCTTCGAAACGGTACCACTGGCCGATGTGCAGTTGGTCGAGATTGTCCCCGGTGGGCTCACTGTCGGCATTCACCTGATCCGGCGACGGGGCGGGTTGGTGAACAGCCAGCTTTTCCACCAGCTGTTGCTGCGCCTGGCGAAGGCTGGACAATAGATCCTGTGCCAGCATACCCTCGTAGCCCGTTTCAGCGAGACCTTTGCCAACAGCCTTGTAGAGACGCTGTTGCCCCCGCTGAAACTGGATGAGTTGCTCCCTGGGAAGCTGGCCCCGGACGCTGAGCGCGATACCCTTGAGCAGGTGCTGCGCCTGGTTCCAGTGACGACCCTCGCCGTGGTGGAGCAGAATAAAGGTCAGGTAGTCGGTACAGGGGCCGTTGATTCGCTCGCGCAAGCCCTGCTGGACATTGTGCTGTTGCAGGGCCTCCGCTACCTGCTGTTGTGCCTGCGCACGAGCCCGGTCCAGGCTCTCCATGCCGGCCTGGGACTGCACCTCGCGCCGCTCTGTTTGCTGGGCGCGCTGTTCGAGCATGCCGAGGTAGTCGGTCAGCTCCTGAACGGTTCGGGAGAAGTCCGGGCCGTCGTCGGAGAGGTCGCAGGCCAGGGTGCACACGAGCCCACGCACGGTGCTGAGTACGGAGGGGTCATCGGCGTGGCTGCTCAACCAGAGGCTACCCTGGCGCAACAATAAGTCCAGAAAACGCCGTGCCGGATGATTAGCCGAGAGGAAAAACGTGCGATCGGTCAATGCCAGCTTGATGCAGGGGGCGTACAGGAAGCTGGCCATGCAGCGCAGGGCCACCGGCAGCTCCTCATCGTCGCATATCAACTGGAACATGCGGGTCAGCAGCTCCACCCAGAGCAGCAGTTCCCGGTTGAGCCCCGCCCGCTGCCGGCCCATATGGGCGACCAGGTACTTGAAATACTGCCGCTTGGAGGAGTCGGGATCGATCAGCTTATCCTCCCGGAAGTCCACATGGGCGGCTATCTGGCGCTGTAACAGGGTGCAGGCGCTGAGATAGCTATGGGTAGGCAGGATGCCCGGCAGATCGAGGGCGTTATGGATAGGCGCGGGCCAGCGTACTTCGGTGAGTAATAGCGTATGTGCCTGATCCAGTAATTGTTCCCACTGTGCGCTTGCGTCATCGGTTTTTTCCGCAGCGGTCGCCGGTGGGTACTGACGGCTTGGTTCCGTCGATGGTGGTCGCAAGTTGGCCAGCACGCCCGCTTCGACGAAATAGTGATTTATCTCCCGGTAAAATTCTGCGATGCGCTGTTCTAAAAGCGCGGCGAATACCTCGTACAGAATCAGGCGAATACGGGGATCGATATCGACATCGCACACCGCATCCTGGAAAGCGAGGCAGATCGTGCCGGGGGCGAGTGGACTGCTGTGTTCGTCGCAGCGCTGGCCGCCGCGAAGCAGTGACAGCCGTTGGTGTAACTGCCACAGGGATTGTTGTTGGTCGCTGGTGGCTGCGCGAATCGCGCGGTTCAGGGTCAGCGAGTCCCGTTGTGATGTGCTGTTGTTGAGATTGTCGGGATTGCTCTCATGGCCGCCGTCGCCGGCCTTGCGCAGGGCTAGCGAACCCCGGAAGCGGATATAATTTTGCTGGTTCTGCAGGGCCACGCTGGCGGCGACCCGCTCGGCCTTGAAGTGGACCTCCTGCATCGTCAGGTAGTGACGGGTTCGCCTTTTTTCGTCGCCGATGTCGTGGGCAAGCTGATCGAGCCGCTCGTCGAGTTGCAGCCAGCATTGCTCCAGCAACTGGCGGTAGAACTGGTCGGTAAGCTGTTCGCAGTGGTCCAGATGGTTCATGCGGTTCAATGCCGGTTGTCCTGTGGTTATCGTCTCTATTGGCACTTACTGTTAAGCAAAAACTTCAGACAATTCATTAACAATTATTTTGGGCAAGGAACCGGGGCTCCCAGTCCAGGACGCGAGCTAGGCGCCCCCCCGATAATACCTCTCGTACATGGATGTACGAGCTTGGGATTCGTCTGGAGCGAAATCCCGCCATGTAGGCTATTCATCGCCCGGGGGTGCGGGCGCCGGGTCCACGACATGGACGTTGGGGCCTCAGGGTTTGTCTGGAACAAACCCGGCCAACCGGCGCACGGTCCTGCACTGGAAGCCCCGATCCCTCCTCCATCACATAGCCATGTTAAAGTCATTCGAGTCGGCCCGATATATCCGCTAAGTGTAGCAGCTGTGGCGCACTGCTGTAGCTGGTTCGGGGGCGCTTTCTGGCTGTATCCGGGAGCCTGTGGCATCATGCACGGAGGCTATTCCCGATCTCGACCCAGGGCTTATCGATGAAAACCAGGCCATTTCTCGCTGTGTCAGCCGCACTACTGGTGGCGGCATGCCTGGGCACCAAAACCAGGACCTGGCAAGGGGAGGAGTTTGCGGCGCTCCAGCCCGGTTGGTTGTACTATCGCTGGGAGGGTCCACCGCTGACGGCCGAGGGAAAATACCAGGACAATTTAATGACCATCGACCACGCACTGCGCCAGGAGGTGGATGCGGCCCTCGCAAAGGGCGGCTATCAGCGTGATGGGCAGCGGGCACAGTTTGAACTCGACTACCGGATTGGCGACGAGTCCTCAGTGGGCCAGGCGGGGCAGTCATACCCGATGTCCCCCCGGGAGGAATTCGAACGTACGCTGGCCGGGCCCAATGCCGAGTATGAGGTCAGTAGCCGTTTCTACACCCACCACACCCTGGGTTATCACGAAGTGAGCCACCTCAAACTGACGGTTTACGACATCGGCTCGTCTCGCATCGTGTGGGAGAGTTCTGCCAGCAAGTTGGTCGACGACCCCACTGCCAGTGCGGAAAAAGTCGGTGAGCGCATCGGTTCCACCGCTCGAAAGTTGATCGGGGGTTTTCCAGCGGCCGGGCAGCGACGCCAATAACGGTGAAGATTTTACTCCGTATTCTGGCGGCTCTGTTTACCCTCGGTCTGGTATTGGCGTCGATTGTTTTCGTGGCGCTCCTGCATCCCGCACCCGTTATCAACCACGTGGCTTCCCGTTGGCTCGGTATCGATCTGGAGCTCGGTGAGCTCGAGTACAGGCTTGCCGATGGTCGTCTGTTGTGTCATATCCGGAATATCAGTTATCGTAATTCCACGCCGCAACTGCGCCTCGAGATCGAGGACCTGGCTTTTGACCTCGGTCTGGATACTCTGTGGGAGCGGCAATTTATTCTCAATCAGTTTGTCCTTGTCGGCGCGAGGCTCGATGTGGAACAGCGGGGGTCGACGCCCTGGTGGCAACAATTCCCCACCAGTGACGCGCCGGAGAAAATGCCGCTGGATGATAGCGAGCCCTGGCTGGTCGATATTCACAGCATCCAGTTCCAGCGTGTGGCGCTGCTAGTCGAATCGCTGAACCGGCACGAGAATTACGATTTCCAGCTAAGGCAATTTTCCAGTGGTCGCTCCTTGCAGCAGGAGCGCTGGTTCCAGCTGCGCGGCAGTATCAATGACTATCCCATGCGAGCGGATGGGAAAACCCTGGGTTTTCGCGCCATCGTCGAGAGCCGTGAACCCTTTGATATTAATCTGGACCTGGATATCGGAGACGCCGTGCTTCGGGCCGAGGGCCGATTGGATCCATTCTACCGCCGCGGTAACACCGATGTTTCACTTGAGCTCGACGTGGCGAGCCTGCCCCGGTTGGCCGCCAGCTTCGGCTTGAAATTGCCGGACTTCGACGCGGCATCGGTGCGGGCGCGGCTTACCGACCGCAATGCTCAACTCACGCTGGAAGATATCGATGTCAATATTGCCACCGGGAATTCGAGACTCGGTATCCGTGGTACGGTCGAGCAACCCTTTCAGCAATGGCATCCGCAGCTGGACGTCAGCGCGCAAATCGACAGTATGAAGCTGTTCCTGTCCCGTCTGGGCGTGGATATGCCGGTGGATTTCAATGCCCGGGTCGCGGGTCATCTGGTGAGGGAAAACGGCTTCCTGGAGCTCAGGGGTGCCGATGGCGGGATCTCCTTTGCCGGCTTCGAGGTGGCAGGAGCACATCAATATGGTGTCAGTTCCGCCACGGTGCGCCTGCCCAGGGACGAGCTCAAAGGCTGGGACGGTCCGTTTGAACTACCTCTGGAGGTGATTGGCGGTACGGCCAGGATTGGCCTGGTGCTCGGCGACGAGGTTTTATTCTATGGGTTGCCGGTAGAGCGTATCGACATGATTATCCGCTCCGATGGCATGGACCTGCATGGCGGCGCCGCTTATAAGGGGGCGCCTGTTGTCGTGGATTTCGCTATGGACACCGATTGGGACAAACTCAGCGGCAGGATCACGGGGGCCGGGTCGCGCTTTGTTGTGCGCAGCGATATGACCCTGCCCTGGCTGCCCCTCGATTTCGATGTGGCGCTGGAGGATCTGGATCTGCTCAACCACTGGTTGCGACTGGATTTCCCCACGGCAACGGCGCTCGCGGCCTCGGGTGAGGTGCGGGTGGGGAAAGACAATTCGGTATCTCTTCGCGACTTTTCCGCCACGGTCGAGGACAACGGCGAAATAGCCGTGAAGATTCCCCGCTACGACTTCAGCGGGGATGGCGGCATGAGCCTGAGCGTGGCTGCCGACCTTGCCTCAACGACCACTATCGCGCCCCTGCTGGATCAGTTTGTCGACTATATCAGCGCCGGGCGCTGGCTCCATACCCTGGAGGATCTATCTACCAGTGCGGCCGATCAGGCGCTGCCGGGTTCAGGGTTTGTGCATTCCGGTATCGGCCTGCAGTTGGAAACCTATCCCTGGCTGGTGGGTGCGTTGCACGGAAGTGTCAGCCTGCAAGACCAGGATGGGCAATTGGCTATAGAGAATATCGATCTGGACTTCCAGGGGAAAGAGCTGATGTTGGTGGCCGGGGGCAGGGTCGCCGGCGTACGGGACGCTCCCGATATTGACCTGGACTTCCGCGCACAACTCGAAGCCCATAGCCTGTTCGATCTCCCCGACGTGGTCACCTTGCAGGGTGGCATTCGGACCCGGGGTAACACCGTGTATGCGGAGCAGGTCGAGTTGAGTGGCGGCGAGTCCCGAGTGCAACTCAATGCGACGGTGGAGGATCCCTATGGTGATCGCCCGCGGGTGGTGGCGGCGATCAACTCGGACTATTTGTTGCTGACGAATTTTATCAGCGGTAGGGAGTCGGCGCAGCAGG
>JAUXCW010000372.1 GCA_030618705.1 Gammaproteobacteria bacterium
GACTCCATGTCCCTGCCCATAATGGCAAGCTGTCCCTGCTGGTGAATGGGAAACTCGGCATGCATAAAGCCCTGATTACTGGCATAGGCCTGCTCGATGTCTCCCATATGCCACTTGCCAACATGAGACGTATAGTAGCCAGCATCCCTGAGCACTTCGGCGAGTGTAACCTCTTCAGCAGATAATCCATCGCCGGCGAGGGTCGCCTTGGCCTCGGTTAATCCCGTGCGCGTTGGATAGCGCCCGGTCATCATCGCCACACGGGTGGGTGTGCAGGAGGGTTCGGTGTACATGCGGTTTAAACTCAAACCTTCTTTTGCTAGGGCGCTCATATTCGGCGTTTTGTAGCCGCGAATCACACTCAAGTTGTCCATGCCGATTTCACCGAAACCCACGTCATCGAGCAGGATGTAGACGATATTGGGTGGCTTGCCGCCGTTCTTCTTGCGAATCTCGGCCAGTCTCTCGTCGAGCGCCTTATCGTCCTCGGCCCATGCCTTGCCGTTCTGGGCCTCGATGATGGTGTACTCGGCGTCGTGAATAATTGGATTGGATGGCTTCTCCGATGCAGTGCAGGCACTGGCAAGCATAACCAGGAATACTGCTGCTGATGTCGTGATTCTTTGTACCATGCGATACTCCGCTCTAATGAGTGCCCGCCCGGAAACGGGGATTTCTGTTTGCTTCTGTAGAAGATAAAGCGCGTCCTGGCTTGGCTCGCAAGTCAGCTTACCATAAGACGTTCAAGCCCAGCAGTGGGCCTTGTTGTGTGGCGTTGTAGCCGTAGCCACTACTTTTGCTGAAGTAGTCGTATTTCATCCAGCGGTAGCCGGCCAATACAGAGCCCCATTTGGCAAAGCGATAGTTGAACTGGAAGGCGGCGTTGTAGACGCCGTCTGAGCCGCCGGTACCGGCATCGCCCCTTGCGGTGAATAGCCACTTATTGCCCAGCCGCGTAAATACCCGCGCACCGATAAAGCCATCGAGCCAGTCATCCCCGTCCTCGATAGATACGGGTATGGTCGGTGCAATGGGTGCGCCCGGTGGCGGCACGGGCGAGACTTGTAGGTCGACATCGACGTCGTGGTCCGTCCAGCGCGCCCCGGCGATGACTTCCCAGCGGGTTCGTCCGGAATTGTAAAAGGCATAGGCGCCGCCCAGCTCGCCCATTTGCGTTTTAAAAGTAATATCCGCGTTCGCGGTCGCCCGGCCGGGAATTACCTGTGATATAGAAGGGTCGAGTTCGGCCAGCTGGTATTCGGCGAACAGGCCCCAGCGGCCGCGTCTTGCCTCAAAATGAAAGGTGAACGCGGTCGACATGTTTTCCAGTACGTCGTCCTTGAAATCGAGTTCCAGCGGCAGGGTTTGACCCTGGGATGTGGCCTCTCCGTCAATACTCATGCCCCAGAGAAACAACGGTGCCAGTGAGAATTGCCAACGATCCTCGGCTTCGAGGTCCCAGGCCTGGGTCAGCGCCCCCGGGCTATGTGTCGCCAACAGGGCGCTGCATAGTGCGAGTTGAATTTTTCTTGTTTTCATTTTATCTGTCTCCGGGCGTTAACAGGGTACTGCCTGTTTTTCGACCGCTTGCACACGGCGGTTAATTATGGTCTGGTTAGACCCATGACGACTATCAAAAATACGCAAATTACGCCTGCGGGCGGTTCTGCACTGCCGGTTATCGTCGATGCGCGCTTTGATCACTTTGAGGCATTTGCACAGGCAGCGGATGGTTGGGATCTGGCGTTCAGGCAGCTTGATCGCGGCGTCGCGCCCTATTCCCTGTATCAAGCAGGGAATACCGATTTTAACCTTAGCAGGTTCTTTCTCGGCAGCGGCTTCCAGCAATTCGGCGCCGCTGCTGCGGGCATGTATACCTTCGCAATTGTGGAAAATACGGCAAATCCTGTGTCTTTTTCCGGCAAGACTTTCGGCGACAGTGAATTGGCGGTATTTCCCTGCGGGCAGGAATTTGAGGCAATCAACAAGGGTGCATACCTGGGTTACACATTTTCTTTCTCCGAACAAATGCTGGCCCAGGTCGCGCTGTTGATGGAAACCCGGATCGAAGATGTTCACACGCGGCTGGCGGGGAATATGGTTCACTGTAACCCTGTGGCGTTCAAGGAGTTTAAACGGTGTATCAGTGCGATTACCGCACCTCAAATTGGCACAGGCGCGATGAGAGACGAGGGTGATGTGGCCCAGGCGCTTTGTCTACAGCTGGTTAAGCTGGTGCAGGATGGTGATAAGTCGGAGGTCCGCCCGGCATTCCAGCGGCGATCCAGGATCTTTGGTCGTGCCCTGGACTATATCGATGCCAACTTGACGCAATCGATAGCGATTCCAGATCTTGCGCGGCAGGCCGGCGCTAGTATCAGGGCGCTGGAGTATCTATTCAAGGATCAGCTCGGGCAGACACCCAGAGCGTTTATCAGGGCTAGAAAACTCAGCGCGGTGCGCAATGATTTGTTGAGCGCTGCACCAGGGCAGTCGATATCGGAGTTGGCAAGCCGCTACGGGTTCTGGCACATGGGCCAGTTCGCCCGCGATTATCGTCGCCAGTTTGCTGAGCTGCCATCGGCGACCCGGCAGCAAAGGCGCTGGTAAAAATAGCTTCCTTTTCACAAAGAGCATTGCATCATTACTGCTTGTGGTTTTTAATCACGGTGTTTCCCCCTATAAGAAGGAATGCCGATGAAATTCTTTGTGACGATTTTCCTGGTGTCTTTAGCGTCTTTCAGTTGGGCCTCCAAAGACGGCATGTATGTTTCTGCGGGTATTTCAACCAACACTTACCGCAGCAATGACAGCAATTCCTTCGTCAGTGTGGTGGAAGATGAGCGAGCCACGGGTTGGCGAGGCGAGGTGGGGCACATCTGGGATCTGGGTAAGCCAGGGGGCTTCCAGATGGGTGTATCTGGGGCATACGACCGATTTGGCGAGGTGAACGGCAATGGTCGCTTCGGTACCAGTAGTGGCGATGTCAGCCTGGA
>JAUXCW010000065.1 GCA_030618705.1 Gammaproteobacteria bacterium
GAAGCGGCCAGCTACCACGACGACCCGCGCATCGAACAGGCCGACAAACTCTTTACCCAGTGGAACCGCGTGGCGCCCGAATTTGCCAGCATGCATGAGATGCGCGGCGACATACCCGCGGAATGCGGCTTGATCATGGCCCCCACGTTTATCAGCGATCATGTCGCATCACTCCACCAGACCCCGAGTTACAGTGCATGGTGCATGCAGGCGGATTACGGACCGGTGTACGAGTACCATAAAACGATTTTGAAAATACTGCAGTGGAAGCACCCGCGCCGACGCTGGTTGCTGAAGGCCCCGGAACACCAGGTACACCTCGACACACTGCTGCAGGTCTATCCCGACGCGCAAATCGTGCAAACCCATCGCGACCCGATCAAATGCATGGCCTCCACCACCAGCTTGATGGGCACACTGTACTCCATGCGCAGCGACCAGCCTTTCAATGCCGAGATGTTCGAAAACATCATCATGGGAGAGGCCACTGCGCAGCGCCTCGAGCATGTTATGCAGCAGCGGGACGAGGGCATTGTGCCAATAGCCAATATCACGGACTCCCGCTACCAGGACCTGATGGAAGATCCCATGGGCTGTATCGAGGGCATCTACAATCACTTTGGGTTGACGCTGGACGGCACGACAAAAGAGCGCATGCTCAACTATCTCGCTGATAAGCCCAGGGGCAAATTCGGCAAGCACGCATACCAGGTAGACGAGACAAGGGGCAGGGAGCGCAAATTGTTCGCTCGTTACCAGGAGTGCTACAAGGTGCCCGTGGAGTAACCGGGACAGCCGTCGATCGACAGAATCAAACCATTCTCTGTTTTTTTGAGCGGGGTGCTACCCGACTCCGGAATTGGAAATCAGTTATGACAAAAGCATTGGTAATGGGCGCAAGCGGTTTTCTGGGTAGCCATATCGTCATGGAGCTGGTGGCGGCGGGCCGCGATGTGCGTATCATGGTTCGCACCAGTAGCAATACCCGTGCTATCGACAATCTGGACGTCGAGCGCGTGGTTGGCGAAATCACCGACCGCGAGGCGATCGCCTCCGCCATGGCCGGCTGTGACACCGTTTATCACAGCATAGTCGATGCGCGGCCCTGGCTGCGCGATCCCACGCCACTCTACGAGACCAACGTCGAAGGGCTGCGCAGGTCGATGGACGTGGCATTGGAAACAGGGGTCAAACACTTCATCTTCACCAGTACCTTCGGTACCATCGGCATCAACCCCTCCGGCATATCCACCGAAGAAGACAAATTCAACTGGTGGGACAAGGCGCCGCACTATATTCGTTGCCGGGTCGAGGCGGAGGACCTTTTCATGGCATACTGCCGTGACAAGGGCTTGCCAGGCGTCGCCATGTGCGTGGGTAATACCTACGGCGCCAACGACGTTGCGCCCACCTCACACGGCAAGTTGGTAAAAGATGTGGCCAGCGGAAATATGCCGGTCTACTGGAGTGGCGGCGGCCCCTCGGTCGGTATTCGCGATGCCGCCAGGGCCATGTTGCTGGCGGAAGAAAAGGGACATATTGGCGAACGCTATATCATCGCCGAGCGCTGGGTGGACTTTAAAGAGCTTTTCGCGCTGGCGGCAAAAGCGGGCGGTGTTGCGCCGCCAAAAATACGAGTACCCGTTTTCCTGCTGTACACCGCCGCCGGCCTGCTCGACGTCGCATCCTTTTTCACGAGAAAGGATTATCGCGTGAATGTCGCTTCCATTCGCTGCGCCACGATGCTACCCAATGTCGACAGCAGCATGGCCAGGGAGGAACTGGGCTGGGCACCGGAGCCGATCGAGAAATCCATCGAAGAAGCGGTGGCTTTCTACGAGCACGATGGCCTGGAGGCGGCTCACTCGACGGCTTAAACAGGCTGCTTCCGAAACGTGGACGTTTTGGCAAAATCGAAGGCCAGTAACCCAATAGATTTTATCGCTGGAGAAACATCCATGAAAGTTTATACCACCGCCCCCCTGGAAGACCCGCGTAAAGCTCGCACGATCTATCGGCAGCTCGAGGACATCGGCTACGATGGCGCATTCTCCTTTGAAGCCAAGCACGACCCCTTCCTGACCCTGGCAGTGGCTTCCGAGCATACGGAAAAACTTCAGTTGGGCACCGCCATCGCGATTGCCTTCGCCCGCAACCCGATGAACCTGGCCAACCTGGGCTACGATATGCAGTCCATTAGCGGCGGTCGATTTATTCTCGGCCTGGGTACACAGGTGCGCCCACACATCGAAAAACGCTTCAGTTCCACCTGGTCGAAACCGGCCGCTCGCATGCGTGAAATCGTACAAGCCATCCGCACGATCTGGGATTGCTGGGAGGGCAATAGCGAGCTCAAATTCAAAGGGGAATTTTACACCCACTCCATCATGATTCCCGCTTTCAACCCGGGCCCCAATCCCTATGGTCCACCGCCGATATTTACCGGGGGCTTCGGCCCCTTGATGACCCGGGTCGCCGGGGAAGTCTCCGATGGTTTTATCGCTCACCCCTTCAATACCCGCAAGTCGCTGCTGGAAAACAGTATGCCGGCCCTGAAGAAAGGCCTGGAGATTTCCGGCCGCAGCAGGAATGACCTGCATATCATGTGCTCCACCCTGATCATAACCGCCGATACCGAAGAGGAGTTCGAGGCCTCCAAACTCGCCGCGAGAAAACAGCTGGCCTTTTACGGCTCTACCCCCGCCTATCTGCCCACACTGCAATGCCACGGCTGGGAGGACGTACACAAGGAGCTCAACACACTCTCCAAGCAGGGCCGCTGGGATGATATGACCGGCCTGATCAGTGACGAAATTCTGCAGTCTATTGCCGTAGTCGGTCCACGCAACGAAATTGCCACCTTGATCACTGAGCGCCTTGACGGCATCGCCGATAGCGTCAGCCTGACCCATAACCGCTATCCGGACCCGGGCTACTGGGCCGATACCGTGCAGGAACTCAGGCGTATGCGGGAGTAATCCAGGCGAAACCAGCAAGGACACCGCGAAGACCACCACTGACAAACGATTATGTGAGGTAGATATGTCTAGCCAAGCACTTGAAACACTACTGGCAAAACAATCCATCAGGGACGTATTATCGCGCTATTGCCGCGGCATAGACCGCATGGACAAGGCGATGGCCGATTCAGTATTTCACCAAGACTCCACGGTACTATACTACGGCATTTATGAAGGCAGCGGCCGCGGCTTTATCGACTGGGTATGGGAATCCCACAGCACCATGGCTTGCCACTCCCATCAAATCAACAATGTGCTCTCGGAAGTCGATAGGGATAAGGCCAATAGTGAGGCTTACGTCACCGTGGTGCTCTGGTCGCCGACTGACGAAAATAATAAGCGCCAGGAAGCCCTGGGTCGCGGCCGCTACCTTGACCGCTGGTCACGGCGCGACGGCATCTGGGCCATCGAACACCGCAGCTTTGTGCTGGATATGCAAACGATCACCGAGCTGGAAAGTGGCGAGCAGGGAGAGCAATCCAGACGAGACAAAAGCGACCCTTCCTTTGCGTTATTCCCAACGACGCCATAAGATATTCGTTAGATTCACCTAAATCAGCTCGATCACCAGGGGCAGGCCATCCTTGATTTTGGGTAGCGGCACGGTCTGGAAATGCGGCTCATAAGCTGCGGGCAGACTGATTTTATGGCCCTGCAGAAACATGTGCACAAATAACTTGGACTGCATCATCGCAAAGTGCATACCGATACACTTGTGTGCACCCCCGCCAAAGGGCATCAAACAAAAGGGGTGGTTTTTATTTTCCGCCCGCCCGGGCAACAGACGCTCCGGGTCGAACTGGTCGGGGTCAGTCCAGTATTCCTCCATTCGATTAGTGAAAATGGGAAACTGAAAGACGATGGTGTTGGCCGGTACAGAGTGACCCACCATCTCGCAGTCACGAATGGTACGGCGCACCACCACCGGAACCGACGGGTGCAAACGCTGGGATTCGTGAAAGGCCGCCTCGAGCAAAATGCATTTTTCCAGATCTTCGTAAACCAGATCACCGCCACCGTTGACCTGCTCGCCCTCGTCGCGAATTTTCTGCTGCCAATGGGGGAATTTGGCCAGGTAGTACATCAAATGATTGAGCGTGCTGGCGGTAGTATCGTGGGCCGCAAACAGCAGGAAGCTGGCGTGGTCGATCAACTCCTCGTCGGTAAACAGCGTTCCGTCCGGCTTCGTTTCCACGGCCATGAAGGAGAGCATATCCGTCCCATCGTTTGTGCGCGCAGCGGGAATCAAGCCGGCAATATAGGAACGCAACAGGCGCTTGGCGCGCTGCCCCTTGTGGAATTTAAAGCCCGGCAGGTCGACGCGAAACAGGCCCATCTGACCATCGGTCAAATCGATAAAGGCCTGGGAGAGCTTGCCCGCCAGATCGCTGTCGCCGTCGACACCGTAAAAAACCTTTAATGCCGTCTGCATCAACAGGCGCTTGATGTTGGGGAAAACGAGAAAATCTTTTTGTGTCGCCCAGTCACTGATCGCATTTCTGACCACCGGATTCATCAACTCGACATAACCGCGCATCGAGGGGGTTTTAAAACCGGTCTGCATGATACGGCGTTGGAACTTGTGCTCTTCGAAATCATTGCCGAGCAAATAACTGTCGCCAAAGAAAGGCTGCAGCGCCCACATATAACCCATTTTCGCCGAGAAATTTCGATCCGGGTCGAGGAAAATCTCCCGTGCCAGATCCGGCCCCAGGGCCAATACGCCCTTCTGGGTCGCCATCTGGATGCGACTCAAGGGGCCATAGCTGTCGTAGACACGACGGGCGAAACCCAGTTGATCCACCAGCAGCTCGCCGACCTTGCCGAGAATGGGTAGCCCGTAGGCTCCTGGAATATGCTTTAGATCGCGGTTATTCCTTTGATTTACGTAGTCCAGATCGACCGTATCCATCAATGCTCCAGATTAAACAAGGGATGGATTATTGCCTGGCATATGCTGCAGTGATATCAGGTATGTGCGGATTACGCCCTGAGCGCCCGGTGCCACAGCATCGCTTTGCGTTTCTAAGCATTGGCTACGCGGTCAACCAGATACTCCAGTTCCTCAAGTAAAAACGCCTTGCTGTAGAGTGACGGATTGTGAAGTGCGGCGGTAGAGATTCCTGTGGTCATATTGACCAGACGCCGCGCCACGGCGGCTGAATCGCCGTGATCATCAATTTCACCCATCGATATCGCCAGCAAAATATCGAGCTCGAAAAAGCCCACTGCTTCCTGAAAACGCCGTTCCTGGCGCTTTCGCAGATCCACCTGAATCGCCGCCATACTCCAGAACACCAGTCGCACCTTCCATTCGTCGCGAATCGCCTTGTCCATGGGCAAGGTCGCCTCGATACGCTTTTTCAGCGACGCCATTCCCGACAAGCCTTCTGTCGCCTTTTCAACCCGTCGGCGATAGCGACGGTTGGCCCAGTCCAGGGCGCCGGTGATCAATTCTTCCTTGTTCTCGAAATAATGCTCTACCACGCCTTTCGAATAGCCACTGGCTTGCGCTATCTCACGAATCGTGGCCGCCTCCAACCCGCCCCGGGCAATCAGTGCCGCGGTGACGGCGCTGATTTCCAGACGTCGGGCCTCGTGGTCGACAATCTTTGGCATAGGGCTCCTCTCGCTGTTGAATCGCGGATATTCATCTTTCCACCATGAATTATGACATGGTATCCCAAATCACCGGATCGCCAACATCTTTCTGTGGGCCAGCAAACCGACCCGGCAATTTCCTGGGGATCTCGTCAACTTTCCCACCAGGCATCCTTTTTATTTCCATGACTGGCCAATGGTGGGCCGATCTTTTGTAGCAGGACGGCCGTCCTGTTTTAGCAAATGGCTTTGCCGCCGGTCGGGACTCTATCTTCCGGACTAGCTCAGGTAACCCTGGGTCAAATCCACGGAGACCCGCCACAACTCGCTTGCCATGTCGGCGTCGAACACATGGTTGGGCCCGGAGATCTCCACCGGGTTGCAGTCTTCAAAATAGCCACCGCGCACGCCTGCAAGGGTCGGGTTGGTCGCCACGTAAACCTGGGTAGCGGCCCCCGCATCGACTTGCTTCATCCCTGGAACAAGGCCAATATCGTGGGGGAAACGTACATACCAGGGCGCGTAGCGGAAGACATTGGTTTTTACTACACCGGGGTGAATCACATTGGAGGTCACCGTGGTGTCTGCCAGGCGCCTGGACAATTCCAGCGAGTGTAGCGCCATGGCCAGCTTGGTGCGACCGTAGGCCTTGACGGAGTCGAATTCCCCTTCGCCGCGCAGGTTGTCAAAATCGATTCCCTCGGGCACCTGGCGATAGCCCGCCCGACTGCCCACGAACACGATGCGGCCAGCCGGTGCCGACTTCAGCAAGGGCAGCAAATGATCGACCAGGATAAAGTGGCCCAGGTAGTTGTTGACGAAGATCCTCTCGACTCCATCCACCAACTCCAGGCCGTTGAAATAGATCGCCCCGGCATTGCAGAACAAAATATCCAGCGGCACACCCATAGCGGCCACTGTCGCGGCACAGTCGATCACCGACGGGTAATCCGTGAGTTCCAGGGCAACCGGCGTGGTGGTGCCGACGACACTGTTACAGGCTTTGACCGCCTTATCCATGGTGCGCGCCGCACCGATGACGTGGGCACCGCGCAATGCCAGCACGCGCATGGTTTCGTAACCAAGGCCCGAGTTGCAACCGGTTACCAGCGCGACCTTGCCGCTTAAATCCAGGCCTTCGGTCACCTCTTCCGCGGTAGATTCGGCGCCATAGGTGCCGATGGGGAAATGCCTGTCCAGGCTGACGACATGGTCTTTTTTACCACAGCCGACAAGGACGGGTGCCACTGCCGTGGCGGAGGCGGCCAGTAAAAACTGCCGACGGTGCAGGGTTATCATGGGGCGTTCGCTCATGGTTTTCTCCTTGCTTGTGGCCTTGCATTGTTTGTTGTGTCTACCGACATCACTACGGCATATAGGCGCCGCCACTCACGCTGATCAGCTGGCCGGTAATATAACCGGAGACGTCAGAGGCCAGGAACAGGGCCAGCTTTGCGATATCTTCAGGGCGACCCAATCGGGGAATAGGCAGGCCGCTCATATTCCACAGGGAGCCGTCTTCCAGCGCCTTCGCCATTTCATCGGGTTTACCCATGGTTTCAAAGCCGAAGCGATTCCAGAAACTGCCTTCACCCACATGGTCTTCGTTTTCCGGAACGATCCAGCCCGGGCAGATATTGTTTACCCTCACGCCTTTTTTTGCCCACTCCCAGGCCAGGGCCTTACTGAATGAATTGACGAAACCCTTGACGCTGCCGTAGTGCACTATATTTGCCGCCGCTTCTCCCAGCAGGGAGGAGTTGGAAGAAATATTGATGACGGAACCGGTGGAGCGGCCCAGCATATCGCCGGCGACAGCCTGGCAGCAGTTCACCACCCCATCGATATTGAGGGCGATTTCCCACTTGCGTCCCTCCTCATCGAAATCCTCGAAATCCGAGGGATGGGCCACGCCGCCGGCGTTGTTGACCAGCACATCGACGGGGCCGAATGCCTCCTGGCAGCGCACCACCATGGCATCTACCGAAGCGCGATCGGTAACATCGGTTGCGACAGCGAGAACACTACCCGCAAACCCCTGCGCCTCGGCTTCCTTGCTTAGCGCCTCACCTGTTTTCACATCTCGCGATGCGCTGACCACGTTGAGGCCCTCGCGGGCAAACTCCAATACCAGGCCGCGACCGATACCGCCACTGCCACCGGTTACAATTGCCGTTTTTCCTGCTAGACCCAGTTCCATCGAAAATACTCCCGTGTAAGTGATTCGCTAAAGATTTATTCAAAAGTTGGTGACGCCAGCTTGGCATGTATCGCACCATCCACAGGGATCAAGGTGCCGTTGATATAGCTGGCGCTGTCGGACACCAGGAATAGTGCTGCCCCGGCAATGTCTTCGGCGGTTCCCAGGCGGCCGGACGGAACCTGTTTTGCAAAGGCTTCTGCGCCACCTTCAAGGGTATCGAGCCAGGCCATCAGGCCGGGCGTCGCCATAGGTCCGGGCATGATGGTATTCGCCCTGATATTTTCCTGGCCGTATTCGACCGCGATACTGCGCATGAGATTGATGATGCCCGCCTTGGCCGCGCCGTAGACAGCCAGGTGCCTCTGGGCGGCATAGCCCGCGCCGGATGTCGTGGTTAATATACATCCGCCGCCCTGTTCGCGCATCACCTTCAAGGCGGCCATCGTCCCGTAGAAGACCGAGTCGAGATTGAGAGCGATGACGGCCTTGTATTCTTCCGCGGTCATGACATCGAAAGGCGCCGGAAATGCGCCGCCCGCATTGTTGAACATGATATCCAACTTGCCATGAAGCTCGCAGGCGCGCCCGACCAGCTCATTGACCTGGGTTTCGACCGTCACATCGGCAATAACCACATCGGCAATACCAGCGGCGCCTCGTATGAGATCCACCGTTTCATTGGCGAGACTCTCATCGATATCACTGACGACAACCGCAGCGCCATGCTCCGCAAACAGCAATGCACTGGCCCGGCCGATACCACTACCTGCCCCGGTGATTACCACGCTCTTACCGCTTAAACCCAGATTTATCATGTTGCTTTCTCCCTTTTAACCGTGGGCGACATACTCAATAAAGTGATACAGCTCTACCTAATAGCCAAAGCGTTTTATCACGCCGAGGCGGCGAGCAGCCAGCTGTTCTTTTCGCGCTTGCGGGCTGATGGTTTTCATGGTCTTCGGCAGATAATCGCCCATTGCCTCACGCTTCATTTGCTCACAGACCGGGATCGGATAGTGATCGGCGCCGATCCATCGCAGGGTAATATAACCCTCGACATGGGCCGATGGGTCCAGCCAGTTCGGCACGCCGGGATCCTGATGAGCGATCACGAGGATGAGCTCTCCATCATCTTCCAGTACCGCGTGATGGCAATTGGTACTACAGAGGCGATAGCGATAATCCATCGATTCCCACCAGTAGTTGCCGAACTCTACCGCCCAGTAATCCGCTTCCGGCGGTTTTACTCTCACCACCAGCACTTCATCCTCGGGAACCTGCCAGTAACAAATCAGCGGCTCACCACCGGGTGTCGCATCGATCGCGTTATCGTCCAACTGCCGATAGGAAAGGAATGTGTTGGGCTGGACTTTCCACTTGTCCAGCATATCCGCCCAGTAAAAAGTTGAGTCGCGCACCCATTTGGCGCTCGCGACCAGGCCTTGTTGAATTTGCTGCGGGGTAATATCGGCATCGTGCTCCAGGTCACCGAGCCTGTCGATACGAGCTATCATCGGCTCCTCGTTTTCCCAGTCCGCAAAGAACTGCCGAAATGTCACTCGCCAGCTTCCCGGCGTGGTTTTGATCCAGTTGCCCGGATGCTCATCGGGGCTGAGGATTAGTTCGAAACTGCCGTCGTCGGCGACGGCGATTTCGTCGTCAACCAGGCTTCCTACCACGGCGCCACCCCATGGTGTGGCGCCATCTTCCAGTACAGTTATAGCGAAGTATCGCGCGCTGCCTCGTTGCCCGACGATGCGGTACGTATGCTCGCCATTGATCGGCGCACCGATGTACAGGGCATCGGTATTGTCACCGCCCTGCTTTCTCAGGGGGTCAAAATAGTGGAGCAGTTCCGG
The DNA here is from genome assembly GCA_030618705.1 of Gammaproteobacteria bacterium. Taxonomy (GTDB): domain Bacteria; phylum Pseudomonadota; class Gammaproteobacteria; order Pseudomonadales; family JAHEGP01; genus JAHEGP01. The sequence continues at coordinate 9,684 of JAUXCW010000065.1, forward strand.
GAAATCCGCGTTCTTATTTTCCAGGTTAAACTGCAGCGCCAGGGAAATATTCCGCGCCAGCAGCCTGAAACCCTTGGCCCTGTCGATATCATGGGATGGCGTGGTATCGCGAAACACCAGGTCGCTGGCATTTTTCAGCTGATCACAAAAGGCATCCCAGGCGGCTTTGAGCTGAGCGTCGTTAGGGTTGTCACCAAACATTTTTCTGTCCTGCGCTAGAAATGATTGAACCGGCCGACTTCGGGCCCATACCCGTATATGTATCATCCATTGCCGGGCCAGTACACCCCCGCCCCTGACCATGGGCGCCGGCTTTGCATCCTGTGCCAGCGGCAACGATCACACAAACCTATAATAGGACGTTTGTCCTATTTAAATCAAGCCTTTTTGCATACTTCGCCGAAGCGGAGCCCTCTCTGCGCCAGCCACCGGCTTCTGGAAAAGTTTTGCAAGCGCCGCTTGATTTGATGGCTGCATCGAGCGGAGAATGTTTCCGCGCCTGCTCGGGGACTATAATGGACATTCCGTGTCCCCCGGTGTCGATTGCTCGCAGCCGGGTTCGCAGATCCGCTGCTGGACATTGTAGCTTGTATCCACCACCATAAGACGCACGTCCTATAAAAGGCAAGAAGATGATTAAAGCGCTATTCGAGCCCTGCTCCCTGGGCAGTCTTTTACTGAAAAACCGCGTGGTCATGGCGCCCATGACGAGAAGCCGGGCCAGTGACGACGGCACCCCCACGGACATGATGGTCGAGTACTATCGCCAGCGCGCCGGCGCCGGCATGATTATCGCCGAGGGCACCTACCCGTCAGAGGACGGCAAGGGTTACTGCCGCACGCCGGGAATCGTCAATGACCGGCATATCGCCGGCTGGCGGCAGGTGACTGACGCCGTACATGCCGAGGGCGGAATCATCGCATTGCAGTTGATGCACTGCGGCCGCTGCTCCCATACCGATAACAAAAGCGAGCAAGCGGAAACCGTCGCCCCTTCCGCCCTCGTTGCCGAGGGGGAGGTCTATACCGAGGAGGGCATGAAACCCTTTTCGCCGCCGCGCGCACTGCGCAGCAATGAGATTCCCACCATCGTCGAGCAATTCCGTCAGGCAACGATCAACGCCTATGAAGCCGGTTTCGACGGCGTCGAATTGCACGCCGCCAGCGGCTATTTGCCCGCCCAGTTCCTCTCCCCCGGCAGCAATCAAAGAGATGACGACTATGGCGGCTCGCTAGAAAACCGCCTGCGCTTTGTTTGCGAGGTGCTCGAGGCCATGTCCAGCGTCAAGGGCGCCGACCGGGTCGGTCTTCGAATTTGCCCCGGCATGCCCTTCAACGATGTCAAAGACCCCGTGCCGAAACAGACCTTCGAGGCACTGCTGGCGACGATTCGGCCCCTGGGCCTGGCCTGGCTGCATGTCATGAGAGCCAGCCCGATCGACGTGCTGGCCATGGCGCAAGCGCATTTTAACGGCCCGGTGATCGCCAATGGCGGCTATACCGGGGAAAGCGCGGAAAAAGCCATTGTCGAGGGCCGTGCGACAGCAGTTTCTTTTGCCAGCCTGTATATCGCCAACCCGGACCTGGTGAGCCGCCTGCAGCTTGGCGCGCCGCTTGCACGGGCCGATCAAAGCACCATGTATACCCCCGCACGGGAAGGCTACTGTGATTATCCGCCCCATGCCGCCGTCGACTGATGAAAAGTGACCGGCCGCTGCGGGACACCCTGAGGGATACGGTTCGCTGGTTGGCCGACGCCGGGCACATAGACCGGCAAATCTCAAGCAATCGATCTACCTGATACCTGTTCGTATCCGGCAGGGCGCCGGGTGCAAACAAGTCTGCCCTCTGTAAAGCAGTCCACGTTAAATCGTTAACCCCCCGGGACGGGTTTGTCTCGAAACTAGTGTTCCGGGCTTGACTTCAACATACAGCCCTCATATATTAGGACGTGCGTCCTATATAAAACCAATCCTCGCAGCAGGCAAAACACATGTTCAGCACCCGCCAGGAAACATTCCACAGCACGGACACAGCTCCCCGCGCCAGGCGTGAACCAGAAACGATACCGTCCCGACCTGGAAAAATCATCGCAGCTATCGGGGTCATCGTCCTGACCCTAACAGCGCCGACGATCCAGGCAAAGCCCAATTTGCCACCCCAAAACCCCTACCTGGCGGACTCTCACACAGCCATCGCCCACAACGAGTCGGCGCAACAGGACAGCACACCCCTGAAAGGCCCCAGCGGCCCCGACCGGGTATTGAAGCCCGAAGAAATCCAGTATGTCCCCGTCGGGCCAGGCCACTTTGGCGCAACGGTTTCCGGTGTTTACCCCGATGGCCACCGGGTTTTCTGGAGCAACGGCATCGACCGTATCGCCAAGGTCGATTACGACAACTACAAGGTGCTGGACGAGTACTTTTTTCCCGGCGCCGAGGTCTACGATGAAGAACAGGCCGAAGAGGCCATAGCCACCTTCGATACAAACAACAGCGGGTTTATCGCCATCTTTCGCGCCCTGAGGCAAATGCTCAAGTTTAAAAGCCTGGCCAACCTGTATACCTTGCTGGACAAGGATCATACCTATTTTGTCGGCAGCATAACCGGGCTGATTACCGCCTACAGCGATGAAGACCCCGCCGATTCGCGCTCGGCCATCGTCAAAAAGGCCGAGTTCCAACTCCCCGCCGAGGCCACCGGCCCGGTGATGGGGCTCAATATGACCTTCGACGGCTGGCTGGTCGTCGTCACCGAACACGGCTACGTGGTCACGGTCAAACGCGATTTCAGCGATTACCGCATAACCCGCCTCCAGCATAGTGAGGGCGCAGAAGACAAGTCCACCGGCGGCGCGGGCAAGGGCTGGATTCGCAACTCTTTCGCTGTGGGTCGCGATGGCGGGATCTACATCGCCTCCCAGGATCACATGCACAAGGTGGTATGGACCGGTGAGCGGCTCAGCACGGCGGAGTCGGACGGCGCCTGGTCGGCCCGCTATCTCAATAGCTGGGGTGCAGGTACCGGCGCTACTCCTTCACTGATGGGTTTTGGCGAGGAAGACCGACTGGTGGTGATTACCGATGGTGAGCACCAGATGAACGTCGTGGTGTTCTGGCGAGATGACATACCAGATGACTGGGAGGCCCTGGACGGCGCGCCCGACCGCCGTATCGCCGGCGCGCAGGCCGTCACCATGGGCGATCCCGAGCTGGAAAAGATCCAGTCGGAACAATCGGTTGTGGTGGGGGGCTACGGCGCACTGGTGGTCAACAACCGGCCACGAAACATTCCCTGGTACC
>JAUXCW010000163.1 GCA_030618705.1 Gammaproteobacteria bacterium
CCCTGACGGCGCCGCCGACCAGATACACTTTCATATTACTCTCTTGTATTAATGGGGACGCAACCCTTTTCCAAAAATGGGGACGCAACCCTTTTCCTGGGGAAAAGGGTTGCGTCCCCATTTTTGCTCCGGGGTGATGATTTAACTGCACTTGCAGTAAAAGTAGCGGCCGTCCTCCAGTCTCATCATGGTCAGTTTGCCGCCCCAGACGCAGCCGGTATCGAGGGCAAACAGATTCTTCCCGGTGACCTGTCCCTCCAGCGCGGCCCAGTGGCCGAATAGTATCCTGTGCTCGTCGAGCAGGGGATTCCGGTGGTCAAACCAGGGCTGAAAGCCCTCGCGGGTAGACTCCTTGCCGGTTTTATCGTCCAGGTCGAGGGTGCCGTCGGCGGTGCAAAAGCGCATTCGAGTCAGGTAATTGGTGATGACCCGCAAGCGTTTCATACCCCTGAGATGCTTGTCCCAGCGGGCGGGCTCATCACCGTACATGGCGTCGAGGAATTCCGCGATTTGCCGGGATTGCAGCACCTGTTCCACCTCATGGGCGCGCTTTTCTACCTTGGCCAGGCTCCAGCCGGGGGGGATGCCCGCGTGCACCATGGCGTAGCCCAGTTTTTTATCGCGATAGAACAGTGGTTGCTCGCGCAGCCAGGCCAATAGCTCGTCTTTATCTGCTGCGGCGAGGATGGCGTCGAAGGTATCCTTGGGCTTCGCCTTGCGCACCCCCCATGCGACTGCCAATAAGTGCAGGTCGTGGTTGCCGAGGACGATTTTAACACTGTTGCCCATGGACTTGAGTAGCCGCAGGACTTCGAGGGACTGCGGGCCGCGATTGACCAGGTCGCCGACCAGCCAGAGTTGGTCGCGACGTTTGTCGAACTCGACTTCCTCTAACAGGCACAGTAGGGGGGCGTAGCAACCCTGGATGTCGCCGACGGCGTAGGTGGCCATGGTTAATCCGGCCGATCCCGGGATGAAACAGTCATAGGCTTGTGCCATGGCACGGCTATCGTTTGATGCCGTTCGCTATTGTTGTTTTAGTGTTGCCTTAGTGCAGGGCGCTGGGATCCGAAAGGCTGAATCGGGGAATCACCGCATCGAAATAGTCGCCCGACTCGGTGACCATCTGGTAACTGCCCTCCATGGTTCCCACCGCTGTCTTAAGCATAGCACCACTGGTGTACTCGAAGGTATCGCCGCTGGGAATATAGGGCAGTTCACCGACCACACCTTCGCCGTGGACTTCCTTCTTTTCGTTGTTGCCGTCGGTGATCAACCAGTAGCGACTCAATAATCGCACTGACTCCTCGCCGGCGTTGGTAATGACGATGGTGTAGGCAAAGGCAAAGCGACCTTCCTCGGGATCGGATTGTTCCGAGAGAAAGCGGGTGTTTACCTTGATATCGATAGTGTCTGGTGATTCGGTCATGGTTGCCTGTGCGTGGTTTGAAGCGAGTTGCTGATGTTGACGAAATCTTCCAGCGAAAGATTTTCCGGGCGTATTTTACTATCAATTCCCAGTGAAGTGAGCGCCTCTTCGCTGATAATTGTTTTCAGGGCGTTGCGGACCGTTTTGCGCCGTTGCTGGAAGGCGGTATTGACCAGCACGCCCAGGTGGTGGTGATTGATTGCCGGGTGGGGCAACTGTCGCCAGGGCCGCAGGCGCAGTACCGCGGATTCGACTTTAGGCGGCGGATAGAATGCCCCCGCCGGCACGGGGAACAGGGGCGTGACCTCGCAGGCATACTGCACCATGATGCTCAAACGACCGTAGTTGCGGCTTCCCACGGTGGCAGACATACGCTCGACGACTTCTTTTTGCAGCATAAAGTGCAGGTCATCGATAATCTCCGTGTACTGCAGCAGGTGAAACAGCAAGGGCGTCGAAATATTATAGGGCAAGTTGCCGACGATTCTCAGCCGCTGCCCGCCCGCCGACAAGCCGGCGAGGTCGAATGTAAGGGCATCGGTCTCTACCAGCTCGAAGTTTTCCGCCGTGCCGAATTCCAGCCGCAGCCGCGAGGCCAGGTCCCGGTCGATCTCCAGCGCCGTGAAGGTGGTGCCGCTATCGACCAGGCCACGGGTTATCGCGCCCTCGCCGGGGCCGATCTCGACAATGTGCTGCCCGGGCGCGGGCGCGACGGCAGCGATGATCTTATCGATAATATGGGCGTCGCGGAGGAAGTTCTGGCCGAACCTTTTCCGTGGACGATGATTCTGCAAAATGGGGACGCTACCCTTTTTTCTTTTCGGGAAGCAATAGTAGCCAAGGGGAAATGGGGACGCTACCCTTTTTCCTTCGGCCTACCCGGTGGTCTATAAGTCAGTTTACGGTCTTCCTGGCGTTCAAGTGCCTCGATAAATTGATCGCTTCCACTGGGTAAGCCTTTCCGGGTGTTTCTACGTAATATTTTGAGCTGCTCTTCGTTTTGTTTCTCCGTTAACCATTTTGACCAATCGCCTACCTCGATGCCAGGGTCGGTTAACAGTGAATCCTCCTTTAAACCGCAATGCGTGGAAGCACTTGAGTACGAATACAGCTCAGCCCTCGACACCATGCCCGCTCGAACAGGGTTCGTTTCCACATAGCGCACGGTTGACCACAGATAAGAATCATCCAACGGCGAGGAAAAAAACCGACCCTGCCACAAATGGCCTTGCCAACCACGATGTCGGTTGATTCGCTGAGCATATCGCATATGCAGTGGCTTAAGCGCACGATGGAGGCCATCGCTGGTTTGGGGCTTCAAGACTAGATGGACGTGATTGATCATTAGGCAATAGGCGAGGATATCTACATTATGATCCTGGCAATACCGGTGTAGCCACGACAGGTAGGTCGTTCGATCCTGGTGTTCAAAAAAGACATTGCAGCGTCGGTTGCCACGCTGGGTGACATGATGAGGCAGGCCCGCGATAACGGTTCTTGCAATCCTTGGCATATAAGGCTCCTTGATCTGCTATCCATGCGGATCAAGGTGGATAGTAACGTACTCCCGGTTTTAGAGGAAGCTGCCCAGGGTGGAAAAGACCTAATGGGAGACCTGACCTAATGGGGACCTTGCACTCCTAATGGGGACGCAACCCTTTTCCAGGAAAAGGGTTGCGTCCCCATTAGTGGTGTGCAGAAAAAGGGTTGCGTCCCCATTTAAAAGGGTTGCGTCCCCATTTGTGTGGCGAGGGTGATGGCGCGCAGCAGGCTGCTATTGTTAGCCCGGCCGCTGCCCGCGAGGTCGAGTGCGGTGCCGTGATCCACCGAGGTGCGTACGATGGGCAGGCCCAGGGTGATGTTCACCGCTTCGCCGAAGCTCTGGTACTTCAGCACCGGCAGGCCCTGGTCGTGGTACATGGCGAGCACGGCGTCGACCCGTTGCAGGTTCACCGGGTTAAACGCCGTATCCGCCGGTAGCGGGCCGACGATGTCGAAACCGTCGGCGCGACAGGCCGCGATCACCGGTTCGATGATATCGATTTCCTCCCGCCCCATATGGCCGCTCTCGCCGGCGTGGGGGTTGAGGCCGAGTACCAGGATGCGGGGGGAGGGGATGCCGAAGTGATGGATGAGATCGTGTTGCAGAATATCCAGGGTCTGGCGCAACATCCGTGGCTCGATGGCGTCGCTCACCTCTCGCAGGGGCAGGTGGGTGGTGGCCAGTGCGACTCTTAAATCCCGGCTGGCCAGCATCATGACCACGCGGTCGCAAGCGGTTTTTTCGGCCAGGTATTCGGTGTGGCCGCTGAAGGGAATACCGGCCTCGTTGATCACTGCCTTGTTGACCGGGGCGGTCACCATGGCCTGGAACCGGCCTTGCAGGCAACCCTCGACGGCGCGGTCCAGGGTTTGCAGGACATAGGGGCTATTGGCGGGGTCGAGGCGGCCGGCGGTGCAGGGTGCCGCCAGCGCCACCGGGTCGACCCATAGCTCGCCGGCATCGGCGGGCCGCGGCGGCCGATCCGTGGAGAGTTGCATAATATTGACATCCAGGCCCAGCTGCAGTGCACGCTCACGGAGTAGATCCGGGTCGGCAATGGCGACCAGGCGCTCGCAACCGCCATGCAGGGCGGTTTGCAGGATCAGGTCGGGGCCGATGCCGGCGGGTTCGCCGGGGGTGACGGCCAGGCAGGGAGGCATGGTCGCGCTCAGCTCTTGATGTCGACGTAGGCTTCGTCGCGAATTTTCTGTAGCCAGGCATCCAGCTCTTCCTGGAATTTGCGCTGGAACAGGTAGCGGTAGGCCTGCTCCCGGGCCGTCTCCTGGCTGATGTCGTATTCCCTTCGCTCCAGCACTTGCATGATATGCCAGCCGAACTGGCTTTGTACCGGCTCCGATATCTCGTCGATTTCCAGGGAGTCCATGGTCTGCTCGAACACCGGGACAAACTTGCCCTTACTCGACCAGCCGAGTTCGCCTCCCTCCTGTGCGGTGCCCAGATCCTCGCTGTACTGCCGCGCCAGATCGCTGAAGTCCTCGCCGGCGAGAATTTTATTGCGCAGTTTGACCAGCAGTTTCCGGCATTGCTCGTCGTCGCGAATTTCCGACGGCTTGACCAGGATATGTCGCGCCAGGGTCTGGTCGACGATTTGCGCTCCGCCGCGGCGCTCGATGAGTTGTACCAGGTGGAGCCCGCCGGCGCTGCGTATGGGGCCGTTCACGGAGCCGACTTCCATGCCGGGGACGAGTTCGGTAAATATCGCCGGCAGGTCGCTGGCCTTGCGCCAACCCAGGTCGCCGCCCTGCAGGGCGCTTGCGGATTGTTGGCGGTATTGCGCGAGCCAGTCGAGTAAGCTGTTGCCGGGGCCGATTTCCTGCTTCGCGCGATCAAACAAGGCGCGCATATCGGCTTCCTCTTTGCCTTTTGCCATGCTGTTCATCGGCGCCAGGATGTGGGACAGGTGATACTGCGGCGAGCTCATCAGCTTGCCCTCGGTGGAGCCGAGGAAATTGGTGATCTCCTGCTCGCTCACCTCCACCCGGTTGTTAATGTTGCCGGACTGCACCTGCTGGATGATCATCTCCTTGCGGATCTGTTCCCTGGCGCTGGTGTAGGACAAGCCCTCCTGATCCAACTGTTCGCGAAACTGGTCGAGGGTGAGGCCGTTCTGGGCGGCGACACGGCCCATGGCCTGGTTGAGCTGGGCGTCGCTGATGCGGACCCCGGCCCGGTGCGCCATCTGCATCTGCAGGTTCTCGACGATCATCTGGTTGAGAATTTGTTCTCGCAGCTCGCCCTCCGGTGGCGGGGCCTGGTCCTGGCTCTTGATATTGGCCTTGATCTGGACGATGCGCTCCTCGAGTTCACTGCTCATCACCACGTCGTCGTCGACGATGGCGGCGACATGGTCGATGACTTCGACGGCGGCGAGGGCGAGCGGGCTGGCCAGCAGGGCCAGCAGTAACAGCCATAGCGGTTGAAAAAGCAGCGCTTGAAGCGGTTTAAAAGTGGTCACGTTCTTCATATTCCTCAAAACCAACGATGGAGCTTTCGAGAATGGACTCGACACCGGTATCGGTGCCCCCCAGTCCCTTCAGCTCCAGCTGAAAGTAAATGCCCCGCTCCGTATTGAATGCGGAATTCAGGCCGCTCTGGTAGGCCACCCTGAGCTTCCAGCAACAGGCGTTGTATTCGACCCCCAGCGCCTCGCCCAGGGTGCGGGTATTGGCAAAGTCGTAATTATACCTGCCCATAAGCGCCCAGTGACGATTTATCGGCACGATGGCGGAGATATCGGACTGGTTGATGGGATTATCGTTCAGTACCGGCAGCCCATCCTCGTCGGGTGCCAGGATCGGGCTCTGGCGGCGATAGTAGTGGCCCAGGTTGAACACGTAGCCGCGGTCGCTGGTGTAGCGGAAGGTGCCGCTGGCCTGGCTCATATTGTTGTCCACGTTGTCGTACAGCGCCGAGACATAGCTACGCAGCCTGCGACTCCACTGGTAGCCCAGTTCCCCGGCGACCTGGGAGGAACCGGCAGTGCCGGTGGTGCTGGTGGGCTGGTCAAGGGTCACCTCGCGGTCGGTAAAGTAGTAGATCTGGCCGATACTCGCCCACAGGGTTTCCGTGCCGGTGCGGTCCTGGATCAGCCGGGTGGTCAGGCCCACGGAGACCTGGTTGGCGTCGGGGATGCGATCGTAGCCGGTAAAACGGCTTTCGCGGAACAACTGGTTGTAGTCGAAGGTGGTAAAGCCGGTATCGAACAGCGGCTGGTCGGTCTGGTTCTCGTATTTGTTGTACAGGTAGTAGAGGCGGGGCTCCAGGGTATTGGTAAAGCCCTGGCCAAACCACCGGGTGGGGCGATCAAACACCATCCCGGCATCGACGCTGGCCATGGGCACGGTGGTGCCGGGGCGCTCGTCCCTGACGTCGACGCCGGGGCGTAAATCGTGATCTTCGCTGAGCACATAGTTTACGGATTTCAGTTTCACCGTGGGGGTGATATGCCCCCAGCTGTTGACCATGGGCAAGCGAACCCCGGGCTCCAGGTAGACCCGGGTGCCGATGGCCCTGTTCTTGGAATCGATGTCGAACTGGGTGCCCTGGGCCACCAGTAACCACTGGGGCGCAAACGAGTTAGCCTCGGTTTCGACATTGAAGGACACCTGGGGTAGGCGCCGATACTGGTCGATGACGAAGTCGTCCAGTACCTGGTATTGCACGGCCTGCACAGAAAACGTATAGATGCGGCCTGTTTTGCTGATGCCGGCGCTTTGCACCAGGCTGGTGGTGCGCTGGAACTCCAGGCTGGTGGCGCCGCTGAGGTCGGTCAGGTAATCTTTATCGCTGACCTCGGTATAGTTGATATTGTGGAGCCAGCCCCCCGGCAGCAAGCCCGCTTCAGTGACCGTGTAGAACCAGCGATCGTCGTCGAACTCCTGGTCGTCGATCCACGACCCCGCCACCACCCAGTTACTGTAGCGATTCATGTGGCGAGCTTCCAGCTCTGCGGCGGTGCCCCTGGCCTCGATATAGCGCGCGGCGATGGTGGCATCCCAGTTGGGCGCGATATTCCAGTAGAACGGTACCGACAAATCCAGCCCGCCGGAACTCTTGGCAGTGCCCGCCGAGGGAAACAGGAAGCCGGTGCGGCGACTGTTGTCGATGGGGAAGGTCATGTAGGGGAAGTAGAAAACCGGCACGCCACCCGCCTGCAGTCGCGCATGTTTGGCCGAGCCGACGCCGCGTTCCTGATCCAGGGTAATATCGCTTGCCCGCATAAGCCACGACTCGTTCTGCGGTGAGCACTGGGTATAGGAGCCGTTGTTCAGGCGGATGATGTTTGCGCTCTTTTTCTCGATTTGATCGGCCGCGCCGCGGATATGGCTGGGGTGCAGCACATAGCGGGCGTTGTTGAGGATGCCGGTGCTTTTTTCGACGTTTATGCTGGCGAAGTCCCCCCGCACCAGCACGCCCTTTTCCCGCACCTCGATATTGCCGCTGGCATTGAGGGTATTGTTGACCTTGTCAAAAGTGGCCTGGTCCCCGTGCACCATCAAATCGCCCTTGGCCAGATTGACATTGCCCTCCAG
>JAUXCW010000027.1 GCA_030618705.1 Gammaproteobacteria bacterium
AAGACAAGACTCGGCGACCTGCTCAAGCAGCGTGGTGTATTGCGACATGACGATCTCTGTGCGGCGCTGGACAAGCAACAGCGCAGCGGTGAAAGTCTTGGCGCGATACTGGTTAACGGCGGCCTTGTCAGCCGTGGTGACCTGTTCAGGACCCTGGGCCGCCAGCGACTGCTACGGCTGGTTTCGATACTCGGTACACTGATGCTGGCCCCGGCGACTGCCTGGTCGGACAGCAACTACAACCAACACTCCGCTACCGCCACCAACGGCCACACCATGCCCTCCGCGGATCGACCACCGATTTACGAGGGCGACCCGATCAGTGTGCCGGTGAAAGCTCTGGTGGAGCGCTGGGCGCTTGGCGTGACCGATTCGGATTATGAAGCGAGGAGATTCCGCTACGACATTGACACCCTGGGCCAGGGTATGGCTGTTCGCCTGCACTTTAAATTTTAGGCAGGCTCAGTACACCCCGGCCATATTGGCAATAAACATGCTCAGGCCGCTGAGGGTCGATACCACGACCAGCAGCATCAACATCATTCGGATCGGTCGAAAAGGCTTGCGCTCGGTATCGTTGTAGCCACTTGCCAGATACTCTTTTACCCGCGCCATGTCCTCATCGGACAACTGCTTTTCTTCTGACATAAAAAAACTCCCGTTACACACTTGAAGTGTAACGGGAGTTTTTGCCTGGGCAAAGCGGAATTGCGTTCTATTGCCGGGAATCAGCCCAGATAAAAGTTTTCCGCCTCCATCGCCATGGTTGAAGCGGCGCCCGCTCGAATCGAGGCGGCATGGCTCAGCGTTCTCGGCAAAACCCGATCAAAGTAAAATTGGGCGGTCTGCACCTTCGCCGTATACAGTCTGGCATCGCCTTCACCCGCCGCCAGTTTACGCTGGGAGACTTCCGCCATCTGCAACCAGAACCAGGCCAGCACGATATAACCGCTGTACATCAGGTAGTCGACTGAGGCCGCCCCCGCTTCATCCGGGTTTTCCATTGCGCCCGCGCCGATCACCATGGTGAGTTCGCCCCACTCCTCCAGTAATTCCTGCAGTCGTGTGACCATATCAGCCACGCCGGCGTTGTCCTGCTGGGATTTGCAGTATTTATTCACCACCCGGGTAAAACTCTTGAGGCTTTCGCCCCCGGTACCGAGCACTTTTCGGCCGATGAAGTCCAGCGCCTGTATCCCGGTAGTGCCCTCATAAACCGTCGCGATACGCGCATCGCGAACGATTTGCTCGACGCCGTGCTCCTTGATATAGCCATGGCCACCAAAACACTGCAAGCCCAGGTTAGCGGACTCAAGGCCGACCTCGGTGACAAAAGCCTTGGCAACCGGGGTCAGTAAGGCCAGGGCAATATCCGCATCACTTCTCTGCTCTTCATCGCCATAAGAGTCTTTATCGACCTGCATGATCAGCCAGTACAAAAACGCACGGCTGCCCTCGACCAGGGATTTCTGGGTCAATAACATGCGGCGTACATCCGGGTGTACGATGATAGGATCCGCTGGTCCATCGGGATTTTTGGGCCCGGTCAAGGCCCGCATTTGCAAGCGCTCCTGGGCGTACTCCACCGAGCTCTGCAACGCCGCCTCGCCCATGCACAGGCCTTGCATGGCCGTTCCGACTCGCGCCGCGTTCATCATGATGAACATGGAGTTGATGCCTTCATTTTCCTTGCCTATCAAGTAACCCCTGGCGCCATCGAAATTCAGCACCGCGGTAACCGAGGCATTGATACCCATTTTTTTCTCGATTGAACCGCACTGCACCGCATTGCGCTCACCCAGCGACCCGTCCTCATTGACATCGAACTTGGGTACGATAAACAGGGATATCCCCTTGGTGCCATCCGGCGCTCCGGGCAATCGCGCCAGTACCAGGTGAATAATATTCTCCGCCATATCGTGCTCGCCGGCGCTGATAAATATCTTTGTGCCCGTAATGCTGTAACTGCCGTCTGTATTCGGTGCCGCTTTGGTTTTGAGGAGACCGACATCAGAGCCGCAGTGAGCCTCGGTCAGGCACATGGTGCCGGTCCATGTTCCCTCGACGATCTTGCCCAGGTACAGACGTTTCTGTTCATCGGTGCCGTCTTCCGATATCAAGCGCACCGAAGCCCGACTCAATCCCGGGTACATACTCCAGGACCAGTTGGAAGTGCCCACCATTTCGTCGGCATAAAAACCGATGGACGGCGGCAAGCCCTGGCCGCCGATCGCGGAGTCCACAGCCAGTCCCGGCCAACCCCCCTCGACGTACTGGGTGTAGGCTTCCTTGAAACCGGCGGGGGTAGTAACGCCCTCCGGCGACCATTCACAACCCTCATCGTCTCCGCTCTGGTTGAGCGGAGCCAGCACCTCCTCGGAGAACTGGGCCATATTGTCGAGTACGGCTTTCAGCAGGTCGGGTGTCAGGGACTCCGGACTGTTAAGGCTGGCGTAGTGGGCGTCACTATCGAGTAAATCGTGCAAGGTAAACTGCATATCGTTGAGCGGAGCTTTGTAAGCAGACATAGGTCGAGCCTCTCACTGGGAATTTTTTAACAGGACTAATAAGCCACTGTCACCTGTTCCTGATAGCACCAATTCTCCCCTTCTGTGTATTTTCTGCAATTACCTTGTGGGTAAGCCGTAATCCCATGATATGAGGGGGGGCTGGGCTTGTTTCACCATCGGGACTAGCCGGAACAAAGCACGGAAACATCCAGGTGTGAGGCCACTGCGAGGGGGCCGGCCTGCTCCAGCCAGGGGACAAAGCCGAGGAACCGCCCCGGCAGCCGGGCCTTGAGCGTCGCGAGATTGGCATCGACTTCCCCCATCCGGGGCTCAACCTGGTTGGCTACCCATGCCAGCAGTTCCACCCCGTCGCCGAGAATCGCTTCCGCCGTGAGCAGTGCGTGATTGAGGCAGCCCAGGCGCATTCCGACAACCAGTATCACCGGGATTTCCAACTCCCGCGGTAAGCCGGCGAGGGTTTCAGTACTGTTGACGGGCACTCGCCAACCGCCGGCACCCTCGATCAAGACAGTGTCGACCCTCTGCAACATGATGCCACGGCAATAGCCGACCAACTGGCTGACCGTCACTCGCCGTTGTTCAAGGGCGGCGGCAATATGGGGCGACAGGGGGCGTTCAAGCAGTACCGGGTTGACCTGCTGATAGCTGAGCCCTGAAGTCTGCCACTCCTGCAACATCAAGCCGTCCTCATTGCGAGGACCGGCGGCGGTCATCTCCGCGCCGGCGGCCAGCGGTTTTATCGCCGCGGTCGATTTGCCGAGATCGCGCAAACCCGCCAGTATTCCCGCCGTGACCAGGGTTTTGCCCACGCCGGTATCGGTGCCTGCCACAAAGACGGTTTTACCCATTGCTGAATACGCCGTATAAAACCTGCCAACTGGCCGGCAAACGACCGTCAGCCAGGCGGTTCACCTCGTACGCCCCGCGCAATTGTCGCCAGCTGCGCTTTGGAGTGAGACCGGCAGACATGCCCGAATTGACGTTATGGGCGCCCAGCGCCTTGAGCTCATACAATAACTCGCGCAATTCCCCATAGTAACGAGAGCGCGACTCCTGCCGCCAAAGCTGAATATGCCAACCCGCTCTCTCAGCCGCCTCACGCCAGGCATCGGCGGTGTCAAAGTGATTGACGTGCACATGGGTATCCACCTGTTGCCAGGCGGCTTTAAGCTCTTTCAGTGTGCCCTCGACCAGGGTGCTGAAAACAACAAAGCCGCCGGGTTTTATCACTCGGCGCAGCTCTGTAAACAAGCTATCCAGATCGGGGCACCACTGCAGGGCCAGGTTGGAATAGATACCTTGCAAGCTGTCATCCGCCAGGGGTAGGGTTTCGGCATCCATGCCGACCAAGCACTGTGGCGAAACTCCGGGACGAGCTCCCGCTCGACGCAACATGCCTTCGGCAATATCGCCGCCCAGCCAATCGAGCCCATTGCCGGTAGCGGCAAACTGCTGCAGAAAATAACCGGTGCCACAACCAAGATCCAGAGCCGAGCCCTGTTGCCGCTCCGGCACCAGGCTCGCCAACACACTGCCGACACTGCGCTGAAGCTCGGCGGCACCGTCGTAGCTATTGGCGGCCTTGCTGAAAGACCGTGCAATCCGCTGCTTATCCATTGTCACATTGGCCGGGCTGCCATCCCGCCGCGCAATCCACCGCGCCAATTGCCGCGGGTGGGACAACATCGGCAGGTGTCCCGCCGCCACCATGACAGTAGCCCGCGGGTAGCTATCGGCAACAGCCCGGGGCACAAGCTGGTCGGCTTCGCCCAGCAGGCAATCGATGATCGGCGACAGGCAATCCAGTAATGGACGCTGATCCTGCCGGCCCAACCATGCCAGTGCGTCCGCCAGCGCCACCGGGTCAAATACCAGGTCATTGCCATAGAGTGTGCGCAGCTGCCGCGCCAGACCACGGCTGCCAGGGGCGCCTCTGAGCTGCAACTGCTGGAAGCGCCGCAGTGCCGCCGCCGGATTGGCACAGACCAGTTGGTAAAAAGCATCGAAGTCAGCCGCGGGCAGGGCCCATGGCCAATCCTCCCGGGCGACAAAGGAGAGGTTGGTGGCGATAAGCTTTAGCGAGAGCACTCGCTGCGGATAGCGATGGGCGTAAGCGAGTGCGAGGTTGCCGCCCAGGGACCAGCCGACGAGATGGGCGCGTTCGGGCAGCACATCGGCCAGCGCCTGTAACAGCGCGGCCTCGTCGTGCCAGAGCCGGTGATCGGCATTGTCGCCAAAGCCCGGCAAATCCAGCGTGTGAATTCGGTGTGCCTGATCGAGAAACGGCAACAGTGGGCGCCACACCCGGCTGTCGCTACCCCATCCGTGGAACAGTACCAGGTCGACCTCGCTCCCTGAAGGGGCGTCACCCCGCGGTGTATCCACCTGCAGTGACTGCAATTGCAGGGCGGCACTCATCCGGCGACTCGTGCCAGCGCGGCCAATAGATTGTCGATATCGCGCTCGGAATGAGCCGCACTGAGAGTGATACGCAGGCGCGAGGTCCCGACAGGAACCGTGGGCGGACGAATAGCCGGCACAAAATAACCCTGCCGCAATAAGGCCTCACTCGCCGCTAACGCAGCCCCGGCATCACCCATGACCAGGGCTTGTATCGGGGTGTCCGACGGCGACGACTCGAGCCCCAGCGCCAGCATTCCATCGCGCAAGCGCCGGATAAGCCGCTGCAGATGATCTCGACGCCAGCTCTCCTGTCGAAGCACGCGCAAGCTCTCCCGGGTTGCGGCGGCCACAGCGGGGGGTAACGCCGTGGTATAGATATAGGTTCGTGCGTGCTGGATAAGCGTTTCGATCAAGGCCTCGCTGCCGGCGACAAAGGCGCCAAAGCTACCCAGCGCCTTGCCCAGTGTTGCCATCAGCACCGGCACCTCATCCTGGCCAAGGCCACACTGCTGTAATAAGCCGCCGCCGTCAGCGCCCAGTACGCCAAAGCCATGGGCGTCATCGACCATCAACCAGGCATCGTGGCCGGCGGCGATAGTCGCCAGCTGTTTCACCGGCGCGCAATCACCATCCATGCTGAACACGCCGTCCACAACGACCAGCTTCCGCGCACCCTCGTCACAAGCGCTAAGATATCGCCGCAGCTGATCGGTATCGTTATGAATAAAGCGCCGCATTCGAGCGCCGGAAAGTTGACCGGCATCAAGCAGGGAGGCGTGGTTGAGTTTATCTTCGAACACATGGTCGCCACGACCCACCAGCGCCCCGACCACGCCTATATTGGCCATATAGCCGGTCGAAAACAGCAGCGCCCGTTCTCGCCCGGTAAAATCCGCCAACTCCTGCTCGAGCAAATGGTGCTCGGTGCTGTGCCCGCACACCAGGTGGGAAGCCCCACTGCCGAGTCCGTAGCGTTGTGTCGCCGCGGTAAACGCCGCTACGATGCGGGGATGGTTGGCCAGGCCCAGATAGTCGTTACTGCTGAAATTGGTATAGGGCCGACCGTCGATCTCGACCTGCGCACCCTGGGCGCCGCCAAGCACCCTGCGCTGCCGATAGAGCTGCGCACTGTGTCTGTGCTCGAGCTCGGCTTGTAGTGCGCCCTGCCAGTCCATGGATGCATTCCCGGCGGAGGGCGCCAGATCAGGCCCGCGCGGCGTCATAGTATTGCGGGTGATCCACCTTGCGCCGGGGACAAGCGGCCGGAAGCCTGTCCCCCAGGGCGCCGCCCTCGGGTTCTATCCCCAGGCGCCGGAACAAGTCCATGTCGCGGTTGGCCGCGGGGTTAGCGGTGGTAAGCAGTTTCTCGCCGTAAAATATGGAATTCGCGCCCGCCAGAAAAGCCAGCGCCTGGGTCGATTCGTCCATCTGTTCACGGCCCGCCGACAGCCTGACGTGGGATTGGGGCATCATGATGCGGGCGGCAGCGATGGTGCGAACAAAGTCGATGGGATCCAGCTCGGCCTCTTCAGCCAGGGGCGTGCCCTCGACCCGCACCAGCATATTGATCGGCACGCTCTCAGGGTGCTGCGGCAGCCTGGCCAACTGTACCAGCAAGCCGGCGCGGTCGCGTAAACTCTCCCCCATTCCCATGATGCCGCCGCTGCAAACCTTGAGCCCCGCGGCACGGACATTGGCCAGGGTATCCAGGCGGTCATCGTAGCTGCGGGTAGTGATGACCTCCCCATAGTACTCCGGCGAGGTATCGAGATTGTGGTTGTAGTAATCCAGGCCCGCCTCCGCGAATTCATCGGCCTGCCCCGCTGTCAGCATACCGAGAGTCATACAGGTCTCCAGGCCCAGTTCCTTGACGCCACGAACCATTTCGACCAGATAGGGCATATCTTTTTGCTTCGGTGAGCGCCAGGCCGCCCCCATGCAAAACCGGGTCGCCCCCGCCGCGCCGGCCGCCCGTGCCTCACGCAGGACTTTCTCCACCTCCAGCAGTTTTTCCTTTTCCAGCCCGGTATCGTAGCGGGTACTCTGGGGACAATATTTGCAGTCCTCCGGACAGGCCCCGGTCTTGATAGACAGCAACTGGCTCACCTGTACGGTATTGGCGTCGAAATAGCGGCGATGGACGCTCTGCGCGCGATAGATCAAATCGCTGAAGGGAAGCGCGAGCAGATCCATCGCCTCGTCGACGGCCCAGTCGTGGCGTACCGAATCGGGCGTGGCTGCGGTCATGGGAAAACTCCTGACTATTAGGCATGGTTCAGCGTGCGGCCATGACTTAATATGGCCCTGCAGCGCACCAGGGATAGTGCGCTTCATCTTATTGATCTGCCATTTATTGTCAACCTGCATGGACGCATTATGGTTTACAGTTGGTTAAATAATATACAATATCGACTCCTGCCCGGCCGTTGCATCCTGTGCCGCGGGGACAGCGGTCGCAATAGGGATATCTGCCCCCCGTGCGAGCAAACCCTCTGCGCCAGTTGGCCCCACTGCCGCCACTGCGGTCTGCCGGGCCCCACCGATACCGCATTCTGCGGGCATTGCAGCACGCGGGAACAGAGCTTTAACTGCTGTATCGCCCTGGCCCCCTATCGACAACCCCTGGACGGCCTGATCACCGACTTTAAATACCGGCGCCGCCTGTCCTCCGGTGTGGTGCTGGCACAGCTGTTGGCGCAGCGCCTTCGCAATCACTATCTGCACGACAGCTGGCCCGGCGCCTTGCTGCCGGTGCCGCTGCACTGGCGGCGCCAGTGGCGACGGGGATTCAACCAGGCTCACTTTCTCGCCGCGGCACTGGCCAGGGAGCTGCAACTCCCCCTGCAGGCAAACGCGCTACAGCGCGGCCGGCACACGCCGAACCAGCAGGGGATGAACCGCAAACAGCGCCAGAAAAATTTGCGCGGGGCGTTTACCCTGGAGTGTGCGCCGGCGGCAAGGCACATCGCACTGGTCGACGACGTGGTCACCACCGGCACCACCGCCGGGCTCATCAGTGAGCTGCTGCTGGACGGCGGCGCGACAAGGGTGGACATCTGGTGCCTGGGGAGGACGCCACCGCCCCGGGTCGGGCCGCGCTAGGCCGCGGCAGAAATTTCGATGCCTTTTGCGTACAATGCGGGCTTTACTCCCAACAGCGGATTTATTTTGAAACGGGAATTCATTTGAAACGGCTCCTGCTCTTGTCACTGCTACTGTTATCGACCATGAGCAGTGCCGGGCAATCCCTGCAAATCGCGGTGGCCTCCAGTTTTCGACCGACCCTGGAAAAAATCCTGCAGCGCTACGACGCAAACACGGGTAACACCAGCATCGTTGTCAGCGGTGCAACGGGCGTGCTCTATGCGCAAATCATCAATGGTGCTCCATTCGACCTGCTGTTGGCCGCCGACAGCTGGCGCCCCGCCCGCCTGGTTGAGGAGGGCTATGGGCAGCCGCGGGACCTGCGAACCTACGCACTGGGCAAACTTATCCTCACCGGCCCCCCGGACACCCTGGATCTCGTCGAGACCGATGACGTGATCCCGCTACTTCGGCAGCACACCATAGCCATCGCCAATCCCGACACCGCCCCCTACGGCGTCGCCGCCCGCGAAACCCTTCAACAACTGGGATTGTGGGAGGCAACGCAGGGACAGCGGGTCAGCGGCCAGAACGCGGCCCAGACCTTCCAGTTCTACAGTACCGGCAACGCGACTTTCGCCTTTGTCGGCCTGGCGCAATGGCATAATTGGCCGAATCGGGGGCGTGGCAGCTACTGGCTGGTGCCACAGTCGCTATACCAGGCGATCAAACACGACGCACTGGTGCTGACCAGCTCACCCCAAACCACAGCCGCCAGGCATTTTCTCGACTTTTTGACCGGAGAGCTCGCCATTGAGCTGATGCGTAGGGACGGATACGGGGTTCCTTCAGGCTCGTGAGCGATCCAGTAATAGCCGCGACCTGGCTAACCCTCAAGCTGGCCACTTGCTCCACCGTGCTGTTATTGCTGTTGGGCGCTCCCCTCGCCTGGTGGCTGTCGCGCAGCCGCTGGCGTTTCAAGCCCTTGCTGGAAGCCGTCATCGCCCTGCCCCTGGTGTTGCCGCCCACCGTGATCGGATTCTACCTGTTATTGGCCTTCGCCCCCCGCACCTCGCTGGGGCAACTCTGGCAGGGGTTGACCGGGTCACAGCTGGCATTCAGTTTCTCGGCCCTGGTTATCGGCTCCGTGATCTACTCACTACCCTTTGTGGTGCAACCGCTGCAGGCTACCTTTAGCGCCATTCCCGACAGCTTACTCGAGGCAGGCAGCACCATGGGCGCCAACCGTCGCGACCGCCTGTGGAATATCGTTCTGCCCCTGTCGCGATCGGGGTTGTTGGCGGCGGCCAGCCTCGGCTTTGCCCACACCGTCGGCGAATTCGGCATTGTACTGATGATCGGCGGCAATATTCCCGGCAAGACCCAGGTGCTGTCAATCGCCCTGTACGACCAGGTAGAGCTGCTCAACTACGGCACGGCCCACACCATCGCCATCTTGTTAGTTGCGGTTTCGGCCATCGTCCTCACGGTAATCTATAGCAGCCGTCGCCCGCGGCAAAGTGAGCTCACACCGTGGCGCTGATCGCCGATATCAAATTTACGCGGGGGCGCTGGTCCCTGGAAACCGCACTCGAGCTTCCCGCGGCGGGAGTATGCGCCCTGTACGGCCCCTCCGGCTGCGGCAAGACCACCATGTTACGAATTCTGGCCGGCCTCGACCGGGCCGGGGCAGACAGCCGCATCAGCCTGGGCGGGCACTGCTGGCAAGACAGGGATACGTTTTTGCCCGCCGAACAACGCGCTATCGGCTACGTGTTCCAGGATGGCCGGCTGTTTCCCCACCTGTCCGCCGCCGACAACCTGGCTTTCGCTTTCGAGCGTCGCAGCGGTGAGCACGGCCCCGCCGTCGACGAGGTCTGCCAGTGGCTACAGATCGACGATCTCCTCCATCGCATGCCCCACCAGCTCTCCGGCGGAGAGCAACAGCGTGTCGCTATTGCCCGGGCCCTGGTCAGCGCGCCACAACTGCTGTTACTGGATGAACCCCTCAGCGGCCTCGACAGCGACAATCGCGAGAACGCCATGGTATTGCTGGAGAGTCTTCATCGCCGGCTTTCCATCCCGGTTATCTATGTCAGCCACCAGCTCGACGAGGTCATGCGGTTGGCGGATCATGTCGTGTTGATGCGCAGTGGGCGCATTGTCGCCCAGGGCAGTATCGAGTCCATGACCACATCCCTGGATTCGCCACTGGCGCAACAAAGCGGCGCCGGCAGCGTTATCGAGGGAGCGATCCACAGTCACGACGATCACTATGGTCTCAGCATCGTCGATATCGGCGAGGGGACGACACTGACCCTGGCGCAACTCACCACCGATGTCGACGCCAGGGTCAGGCTGCGGATACCGGCCCAGGCCGTCAGCCTGTCACAGGCCCCGGCCCGTGACAGCAGCGTATTGAATATTCTTCCCGTGCGTGTCGAGCGCTGGCAGGAACAGGGAAACAGCCACGTAATGGTGGAACTCAGATTGGTAGGGCATAATATCCTCGCGCGGATTACCCGCAAATCCCTCGCCCGCATGCAAATCAAACAGGGCGACCTTCTCTATGCCCAGATAAAGGGGGTGGCCCTGCTCAGCGATTATGGTAGAGATTAAAGAAAGCCAACACGACGACCAGCCCTACTATCGCCTCAGCCCGGATATCGTCATCGACGCCACCGAGAGCATCGGCATGGTGTCCGACTACCGGATATTGGCCCTCAACAGCTTCGAGAACAGGGTATACCAGGTCGGCCTGGAGCAGGGTGAACCGATCATCGTCAAATTTTACCGCCCCAAGCGCTGGACCGACGCCCAGATCATCGAGGAGCACGCGTTCTCACAGGAACTGGCCGATGCGGACTTGCAGGTGATCGCGCCGCTCGCACCGGGCGGCAAGACACTGCACGAATACCAGGGCTACCGTTTCACTGCCTACCCCCGTCGCGGCGGCCACCCGATCAGCATCGACAATATGGACGTGCTGTTCCGACTGGGACAATACCTGGGGCGAATGCACGCCATGGGCGCGGTAAGGCCCTTTACCCACCGCAACACCCTGGATGTGGCGGGCCAAATGAAAACCGATATGGAATTCCTGCAGACAAAATTTATTCCAGCGGAATTACAGGAAGCTTACGGCAGCCTGGCCCGGGATGTACTCGCCACGATTGAGCGTCGCCTCGCCGAATTACCCGAGACAAGTTTTCTGCGGCTGCACGGCGACTGCCACGCAGGGAATATTCTCTGGCGCGACGACAAACCCTGGTTCCTCGATTTCGACGACAGTATCAACGGCCCCGCCATGCAGGACATCTGGATGCTGCTCTCCGGTAACCGCCACGAACAGGAGCAACAGCTGGCGGAAATCAGCGACGGCTACAATGAATTCAACGATTTCAACGCTGCGGAACTGGGATGGGTCGAGATACTTCGCACCTGGCGCATCGTGCACCAGGCCGCCTGGGTCGGGCGCCGCTGGAGCGACCCCGCCTTTCCCCGCGCCTTTACCTGGTTTGACGGCCCGCGCTATTGGCCGGATCATATCCTGCAACTGCGCGAGCAACTCGCCGCACTCAACGAGGCGCCGCTTTCACTCATGCCCTGACACTTACTGGTAAAACCCCGGGAGACGACGCCAGATGGCTCGACTGTTTAAACTGTTATTACTGTGTATTCTGTTACTGGCCCTGGCGAGCCCGCTGGCCATTTATTTCCTGGCCCTGGACGACAATCCCATCGCCCTGCCGGACCCGGTCCCGCAGCAAGAGCTGACGCGGCTACAACGCCTTATCACGCAGCAGATAAGCCAGGCCGACGCCGATGGACGGGTGGTTCTCCGCCTCGGCGAGCAGGATGTCAACACCGCCATCGACTTTGGCCTGCTCACCGCTGACGTGCCGATTGTCGAGGGCGCGGTGGCAAGCATCGATGATGACCAGCTGATCCTGCGAGGCAGCCTGGATTTACCGATGAATATCGGCCGCCACTTTGTCAATTTCCAGGTGACCCTGGTGCCCGACGGCAGGACCCCGCATATCACCCGGGTGCAACTGGGTGCGCTTCCCTTGCCGGGCTTCCTGTTGAAATCGCTTGAGCAACGGGCCTACGAGATGCTCGAAACCGATCAGCGCCTCGCCATGGCCCGCCACGGCTGGGAGTCGATTGAAGACATCGCCATCGACAAGCGACGCCTCGACATCCACTACCGCATCACCCCCGCCACCATCCAGGGACTGGCGAAGCAACAACAGAAGCTGTTACTGGAGCAACTCGATACCGGCAGCGTCGAGGTCTACCTGGCTCACCTGCAACCGATCAGCGAGAAACCCAGTGCCGCGCGCTACCCGCTGATGGGAATGTTGGTTCCCGCCTTCGAATTGGCTCAGCAACGCACTGCCGGGGGCCGCAACCCGATCATGGAAAACAGCGCGGCACTGCTTGCCCTGGCAATGTACACCGCCGATCCCGTGGTGATCGAATTCATGGGGCTGGGCGAGCGTTTCGGCTACCCGGCCCGCCGCGTTACCCTGACCCTGCACCGAAGACCGGATCTGGCAGCGCACTTCCTGACCTCCGCCCTGATAACCCTGTTTGCCGGTGACCAGGTCGCCGCACTAATGGGCTTGCAAAAGGAACTGGACGACAGCCAGTCGAGCAGCGGCTTCGATATGGCGGACCTGATGGCCGACAAGGCCGGCATACGCTTTGCGGACCTTGCCACGGCCAATTCGGCGAGCGCACAGCGAATACAGGATCGGCTGGTGCAGCTACTGTATGACGACGAGTTGATGCCGCCGCCGGACAAACTGCCCCGCATCGATGAATACGAACTGGGGAACCTGAACGACAGCGAACTGGAGGCCTACCTGAACCGTACCGAGCGCCAGATCAACGAGCTGCTGAACGGGATCAGGCTCTACCAGAACTAGTCGGTATCCCTGGGCCAGACCAGGGCGCGCAGCCAATTCAGGAAACCGTTGCGCGAGAGAACATCCCGCTCGATTGCGTCGATGTATCGCTCCAGCCCCACCGGGTCGGCATAGTAATCGGCCCGGGTCACAAAACCCTCATCCGGGTCCAGCTGTTTTACCACCTTCGCCGGGTTCCCCGCGACGATGACGTCAGGTGGTACGTCACGGCTGACCACGGCGCCGGCGGCAACGATACTGTTCTCCCCGATGGTGACACCTTTCAGTACGGTGCAATGATCCCCCAGCCAGACGTTGTCCGCGATGCTCACCGGCTTGTGCGCCGAATCGCGCCGGGTTCTGTCGTACACGCCGTGCCAGTCCGAATCGGTGATATAGACGCCGTTCGCCATCATCACCGAGTGGCCGATCTCAATCGAAAAACAGGCACTGATACGGGTGCCCGGGCTGATCATGACATAGTCACCAATGGTGATCGAACCCTCCCCCGGCTCCATCCCCCACACGCCGATGCGAACCCAGTTATCGGGCTCACCCACCACGGTCGCGCATTTGCCGACACGGATATTCGGCCCGCCGAAGTGGATGTGCCAGGGCTTCATAAAGGTGTGGTGATCCCCGAGGTAGTCCAGCGCGGGCCGGTGAAAGTGGTTGGTATACCAGCGGCGGAACTCTATATAAGCCTTCTTCACCCAATACGGTCGCCGATCCTGTCGCATAAGCCGATATCCTGTTGTCGGAGGCCCCGCATTCCATAGGTGAATCCGGGGGCCAATGATTTTTTCCTGCGCTTGCGTTACAGTGCAATACCTGCCCACACAGCGAGCTCTCTCCATGCAGAACGCGGCGAAACCCCATCGGCGAGACGCAGACCCCATCTGGGATGCCATCCGCGCGGAAACCGCAGTCGATGCGGCCAGCGAGCCGATCCTGGCCAGTTTTCTACACGCCACTATTCTAAACCATGACACCCTGGAAGCGGCACTGAGTTTTCACCTTGCCAATAAACTCGACAGTCCCACGGCCTCCGCGTTGCTGTTGAGGGAGGTGATCGAAGAGGCCTTTCAATCCGGATGCGCCATTCCACAGGCTGTCCGCGAGGACCTCAAAGCCGTTCGCGCTCGCGACTCGGCCTGTGACAATTACTCGACGCCCTTTCTCTACTTCAAGGGTTTCCACGCCCTGCAGGCCTACCGTATCGCAAACTGCCTGTGGCGTCACCAGCGGCGCGAGTTGGCCCTGTTTTTCCAGAATCGCGTCTCGGTGGTATTCGGCGTCGATATTCACCCCGCGGCTAAAATCTCCGGCGGTATCATGCTCGACCACGCCACCGGGATCGTCATCGGCGAAACCGCCGTCGTCGGGCACAACGTCTCCATTATGCAGTCGGTCACCCTCGGCGGTACTGGCAAGGAGGCCGGCGATCGCCACCCCAAAATCGCCGACGGCGTACTGATCAGCCCCGGCGCCAAAATTCTCGGCAATATCAAGATCGGCGAGGGCTCGATGATCAGCGCCGGCAGTGTGGTACTGAACGATGTGCCGCCCCACAGTACGGTGGCAGGTGTCCCCGCCAAAGTCATCGGCCATCCCTGCTGCGACCAACCCGCACTGGAGATGGAACAACAACTACAGGATGACTACACCGACTAGCGGCTTACCTGTTCAGCGCACACCACAGCGAGCACAGGTAAGCATAGACCTCGCCGGCGAGCTGCCGGTCGCAGGGAATGTCCGCTGACACGGGGTGTAGTTGCTCCGGATTCATATCCCACTCGACGGCCAGCGCCGCAAGGTCGAAAGCGCGACAACCGCGACCGGCATATTCCCAATCGATCAGGTACCAGCGGTCTCCGGCGTCGATAAAATTGGCGGTTACCGGGTCGTGATGGCATAGCGAGTCGCAGCGACAGGCGGACTGGAATTCGGCCACCAGCGGCAATATGCGCTCCCGGAGGCGGCAAAGACTGTCGTCCAGCGGGTTGCCACTTCGCAGCAGACTTTGCCAGTAGAGTTCCGCTTGCGCCACATAGTCGTAAGCCGGTTGCTGGAGTGTCAAATCATGAACCCGCTCCATGAGGGCAAGTAACCGGTGCCGCCTTGCCCTATCCAGCTCGCCCCGCCGCCACATCTTTCCGTCAACCCAGGCGCTGAGCAGAACACCCTGCGCGGGACTATTGAATACCACCTCCGGCGCGATTCCCGCAGCGGATACCTGGGCGAGAATATCCTGTTCCCGCTGGCGATCGATACCCATGGCGCTACCGTCACTACGGTTGATGCGAAGGACGAAATCACGCCGTCCGCTGCGAAGGAGAAAGCTCTGATTGGTGAGGCCGCCCCCCAGTTGCCGAACCGGAACCGGGGCTTCACGCAGGCCCCAGTCTCGCCAGTGCTGTAAGTATTGTTCAAGCATGGGCGAGATACTGGCGCCGATAGTGGCGACGCCAGCTCACATAGCCGGTGCCGGCGATAAGCACATAGGCGACAAACAGGGCCGCCGTCATATCCAGGCCGCGATCGAGGTAGAGCACGATGGAAACCGCGTCGATCACTATCCAGTAGAGCCAGTTTTCCAGGATTTTCTGCGTCACCATCCAGGTGGTGATGACGCTGGCCCAGGTGGTAAAGGAATCGAGGTAGGGCCAGGCCGCATCGCTATTCTCTTGCAGAAGGTAACCCGAGACGCCGCTTACCACGAGTATCAGGGCGATAATGGCGCCGTGGTGATGCGGCCTGAGAGCTCGAATTTTAATTCCCTGATGGTCGTCGCCACCTTCACGCCACTGGTACCAGCCGTAAACCGCCATCCCCATGTAATAGACATTGAGGGCGGACTCCATCAACAGGCTGACATTCCAGAACAGCGCGGTGTAGATCGCTGTAGAGACCAGCGCACAGTACCAGCACAGGCTGTTTTCCCTCGCCGCCAGCACCAGGTAGGCAAGCGCCAGCACCACGGCGAGGGCTTCCCACGCCGAGGCCGCCGGCAACCACCCGGAAAGTGACTCCAAGCTTAATTCGCCTCGTAATCGGTGATGAATTTGGTTACGAACACGCACACGCCATATTCGGCCTGGCGCCAGCGCAGTGCGTCCTTGAGTGCATCCATCACCGAATCGTGTTCCCCCACGATGACCGTGGCGGTGGGATACGTCGTCACCCGTAAACCTTCATAAGCATTGAGCCGGGCGATAAACCCCCGGATCGGCACGTGAAACTCTTTAGTGAAAGGATACATACTGATTTCTGCGGTAAGTTTCATTTTACGTCTCCGTGATCTGGTTGGTTATTTAGGTGATGCCGGTGGAGGGATCGGGGCTTCCAGAGCAGGACCGTGCGCCGGTTGGACCCGGCGCCCGAGCCTACATGGACGTATTCACGGCGTGTCCTGGGCTGGGAGCCCCGATTCCTTGCCCAACTACCAGAAGCCATCCTTATCAGTTTTTCTCTAGAATAAGTGCCATGCCGGCCCGAGTCCCGCCCTACCCGACTTCGACAATCTCGTGGCTGTGGCTCATTTCCACCCCGGCGCGGCTCATCATGATCGAAGCCGAACAGTATTTTTCCGCCGACAGTTCAACCGCCCGTTTGACCTGGGCCGGCTTTAGCTGCTCACCCCGGACCACGAAGTGAATGTGTATTTTGGTGAATACCGCCGGGATGCCCTCCGCCCGCTCGGCCTCCAGTTCCGCCTTGCAGTCATGGATATTCTGCCGTGATTTGCGCAGGATACTGACCACATCGAAGCAGGCGCAGCCGCCGATACCCGCCAACAGGGTCTCCATGGGCCGAAGGCCGGCATTTCGACCGCCGTGATCGGGCGGCCCATCCATGACCACCGTGTGGCCGCTACCGGACTCGGCGAGAAACATCGCCTCACCGACCCATTTTACCGTCGCTTTCATTCGCGCATTGCCCTCCGGCACAGCCTGGAAAATATCGTTCATCGGCCCTCAAATCGAGCACGGGGCCATTATACCCAATGCCAGGCTTGCCACCAGCGCCGTGCCCTGGCGCACAAAAACGAAGCGAGTTCGCAATATATTTAGCAAATGCCCTTCATGAATTGGCAGATTTGGTAAGTACGTACCATACTGGGATTTACCTGACCCATATGACCGAACCCGGCGGAGTAGTAGCTTGCTTAGCGTACAATTACCAACCAAAATCGAAAATCTGGATGAATTTCTGGGCTACAGCCATCGGCGCAAGTACCCCGCGAAAAGCACCATTATCTATGCAGGCGATTCCTGCGAGTCCCTGTACTACATTATCAAGGGCTCAGTCACCGTCGCGATAGAAGACGATCGCGGCAAGGAAATGATCGTAGCCTACCTCAACGATGGTGACTTTTTCGGTGAAATGGGCTTGTTCGACGATGAGGATTCCCGCAGTGCCTGGGTTCGCGCCAAGGGCGTTTGTGAGGTCGCCGAAATCAGCTACAACCGATTCGACGAAATCTCCCATCGCTTCCCGCAGATTAACAACTCCATCGGACGCCAGATGGCCGCTCGCCTGCGCAAGACCACGCGCAAGGTCGGCGACCTCGCCTTCCTCGATGTGACCGGCCGTGTCGCCAGGACCCTGCTCGACCTGAGCAAGGAGCCGGACGCCATGACCCACCCCGACGGTATGCAAATCAAGATCACGCGCCAGGAAATCGGCCGGATCGTCGGTTGCTCCCGGGAGATGGTGGGCCGGGTACTAAAAAACCTGGAAGAACGCGGCCTGGTGTCAGTGAAAGGAAAAACCATGGTGGTGTACGGAACGCGCTAGCCGCAATCCGCACCACCTGTTCGCTGTTATCATCGCCGGCAAAATCGCCCGCTAGCTTTTACCCCTCGCTTAGTCCGCTGCGGTAAAAAACAGCCGTTGTAATTCCAGCCCCGGGTCCGGGGCTTTCATAAACGCTTCACCGACCAGAAACCCGTTCACTCCCCGCTCGCGCATGGCCGCGACGTCATCCCGGGAGTGAATCCCGCTCTCCGTCACCAGCAGCCGGTCCGCCGGCACCTGCGGCAGCAAGTTCCAGGTGGTTTCCAGCGCGGTAGCGAAGGTGTGCAGATCGCGATTATTGATACCGAGCAGGGGCGTTTTCAGCTGTAGCGCCAGGGCTAACTCGGCCTCACTGTGCACCTCTACCAGCACATCCATTCCCAGCTCCATGGCCAGGGACTCCAGCTCGGCCATCAGGGCGGGCTGGTCAACGAAGGCGGCAACAATCAACAGGATGCAATCCGCGCCGATGGCCCGGGCCTCGATCACCTGGTAGGGGTCGACCATAAAATCCTTGCGCAATACCGGCAATGCGCTCGCCTCGCGAGCCTGGCGTAAAAAGTCATCCGCGCCCTGGAAAAAATCCACATCGGTCAATACCGACAAACAGGCGGCGCCCGCCGACTCGTAGCTCACCGCAATGGCGGCGGGGTCGAAATGCTGGCGAATCACGCCCTTACTGGGGGAGGCTTTCTTGACCTCGGCAATCACCCCGGGACGACCGGCATCCAGTGTGGCCCGTATCGCCGCGATAAAACCGCGGCAGGAAGCCTGGCGACCGGCGACCTGGCGCAGGGCATCGACCGATACCACGGCGCTACGCTGCGCCACCTCCTGGTGCTTGCGCGCAATGATCTTCTTGAGGATTGTCGGCGTATCCATACCGGCGCTCACTCGCTGGTCGCCGCCAGCAAGGTGGTGAAGCGGGCGAACTGCTGCAGTTTTTCCCACGCCTGCCCGGATGCCATAACATCGTCCGCGAAGGCGACGCCCTCGGCAATCGACGCGCTCACCCCCGCTGCGTAGAGGGCCGCTCCCGCATTGAGCGCTATCATGTCCCGGGCCGCCCTCGACTCGCCGCTATAGGCGCGACGGATCAGCGCCAGGCTGGCGGCGGCATCCTCGACCACCAGTTCATCCAGCCCGGCCCTGGCCAGGCCGTAGTCCTCCGGGGCGATGGTGTAGACGGTGATCTCACCCTCGCGCAACTCGACCACCCGGGTCGGCGCCGCAATACTGATTTCGTCCAGGCCGTCCTCGGAGTGCACCACCAGTACATGCCTGGCGCCCAGCTTATCGAGCACCCCGGCGAAGGGCTGCTGCCACTGTTCGGCGAACACCCCCAACAACATATTGGGCGCGGACGCGGGGTTGGTCAGCGGGCCCAGCAGGTTGAACACGGTACGCACCGCCAGCTCCTTGCGCGGCCCGATAGCATGCTTCATCGCCCCGTGGTGTTTGACCGCAAACATATAACCGACACCGACCTCCTCGATACAACGGGCGATCTGCTCAGGCTCGAGCTCCAGTGAAACCCCCGCCGCTTCCAGCAGGTCCGTGCTGCCGGAACTGGAGGTCACCGAACGATTGCCGTGCTTGGCAACCCTGGCCCCCGCCGCCGCCGCGACAAAGCTGGCCGCCGTGGAGACATTGAAGATGCGGGCGCCGTCGCCACCAGTGCCGACGATGTCCACCAGGTGTTCCGGCGAGACCTCGACCTTTGCCGACAGTTCGCGCATCACCCCGGCGGCGGCGGTGATCTCATCGATGGTTTCGCCCTTGATGCGAAGCGCAACCAGGAAGCCGCCGATTTGCGCCGGCGTCGCTCCTCCGGACATGATCTGTCGCATCACGGAACTCATGGCGTCCAGCTCGAGATCGCGCCCCTCCACCAGCTCTGACATTGCCTGCTGAATATCCATAGCTCGCCCTAGTTTTTTAAAAAATTGGCCAGCAGGTCGTGACCCTGCAGCGTCAAAATCGATTCCGGATGAAACTGCACCCCCTCCAGGGCGAACTGCCGGTGGCTCACCCCCATGATTTCATCGATCTGCCCGTCCGCAGTCTCGGTCCAGGCGGTCAGCTCGAGACAATCCGGCAACGAGGCCCGCTCGATCACCAGCGAGTGATAGCGAGTCGCCTCAAAGGGCTGCGGCAGACCGGCAAACACGCCGCTGTCGTTGTGGTGAATCAAGGAGGTCTTGCCATGCATGACCTGCCGGGCGCGGACGATGTTGCCGCCGTAGACCTGGCCGATACTCTGGTGGCCCAGGCAAATCCCCAGCAGCGGCACCACACCGCCAAAGGCCTCGATCACCGCCATCGACACCCCCGCCTCATTGGGCGTACAGGGCCCCGGCGAGATCACGATGCGCTCCGGCTGCAAGCGCTCGATTTCCTCGACGCTGATTTCGTCGTTGCGATAGACCTGGACATCGGCACCCAGCTCACCGAGGTATTGCACCACGTTGTAGGTGAAGGAATCGTAGTTATCGATCATTAGCAGCATGTGCTTGCCAACCCCTTAGTGTGAATGGCACTTACCAAAAGCGATATTTGCTGAGGGACCGGGGCTCCCAGCCCAGGACACGCCGTGAATACGTCCATGTAGGCTCGGGCGCCGGGTCTCCTACATGGACGTGGGAGCCTCAGGGTTTGTCTGGAACAAACCCGGCCAACCGGCGCACGGTCCCGCGCTGGAAGCCCCGGTCCCTTACCCACCACAATCGTGAACACCTTATTTTATCAGCCCCGGCTTAAGTAAGTGCCATTCCCTTAGTGTGAAGTTTCCGGCAGCCACCCTGTCGAGCCATGCCAGTACCTGTCATTGCCCACCGCGATGGCCAGTGTGTGACAGGCAATGTGCAAAAATGAGACATATCGCACAGTTT
>JAUXCW010000388.1 GCA_030618705.1 Gammaproteobacteria bacterium
CGCCAGCGCATCAGCGAGTGCTATCGGCACAGTGGCTTCGAGGTGCTGGACTGGTTCGACAGCCCGATTACCGGAGGTGACGGCAACCGGGAGTTTTTTATCCTGGCGCGAAAATAACTCTCAGGCATTTTGCCGCGGTGCTTCACGGGTACCGCGAATCAGCTGCCCCGGCATGGCACCGGTACTCTGGCCATCTCGCATAACCACTTCACCGTTGACGAGGGTATAGCGGTAACCCACCGCATCCTGGAACACGCGACGGCCACCGGCGGGCAGGTCATTGACATGTCCCGGGGGGCAGACATTCAGCGCATCGAAATCGATAAGATTGATATCTGCTCGCATGCCCACTTCGAGGGTGCCGCGATCCTCCAGCCCCACACACTGCGCCGTATCCTGTGTATGCAGTTTCACCGCCCACTCCAGGTCGAAGGTTTTACCCCGGGTGCGATCACGCACCAGGTGTGACAGCAGGTAGGTCGGGACGCTGACATCGGAAAGCACGCCGCAGTGGGCGCCGGTATCGGCCAGGCTGATGACGGTGTTCTCGTCTTCCAGCAACTCCACCTGCCGGCTGAGGTCATTGGCGCCGTAGCCGAAACAGGGGAAGTAGACCAGGTTCTTACCCTCGCGCTCCATCATCGCGTCATAACAGTATTGCTGAGGGGAAATGCCGGCCGCCGCCGCCATGGCGGCAATACTATCCTCGGGGGCGGGTTCGTAATTGGGTGGGTCGCCAAGAATATACAGTTTGTCGTAACCAGAAGTAATGGTATCCATAAAGGCATCGCCCACCTGGGGCAAAGGCTCATCCAGTATCGCCTGGCGTACTTCCGGATCTCGCAGCCGCTCCAGCCGCTCCGCCGGCGCCATGATCGAGAGGGCGGCATAGTTCTGGTGAAAGCTGAAAGGGTGGATGGTCGCCTCCCAGCCCATCAACAGGTTGATCGGACGAGCGCCCACATGGGGTATCAACTGCGCCCCGTCGATGGCTGCCTGGCGCACGTATTCCAGTTGCCGCTGCACCCGGGGCCAATCGCTCTCGTCGCGAAAAAACAGGACAAAATTGACCGGGCACTGGTTGTCGATGGACAGGCGCTTCATCCAGTCCATTTCCTCTTCCCAGTTGTCCCAGTCGGAGACCAGGCCGTAGATCCCCTTGCCCAACTCCCCGATCACCTTGCCGATACCGAGCAGTTCGTTTTCGTCCGCATAAGTACCGGGCATGGCCTCATCTTCGCGGGTGGTGTGCAGCTCGGTGCGAGAGGTGGTGAACCCCAGGGCACCCGCTTCAATGCCCTGTTTGACAATCGCCGCCATCTGCTCGATATCATCGGCGGTGGCCGGCTCATTGTGGGTGCCCCGATCACCCATGACATAGGTACGCACAGCGCAGTGCGGCACCTGGGTGGCGAGATCCAGGGCGTGGGGCACCTGGTCGAGGCGGTCGAGATATTCCGGGAAGGTTTCCCATTCCCATTTTACCCCTTCGTGCAGGGCCGTGCCGGGAATGTCCTCGACGTCCTCCACCACCGCTATCAGCTGGTCTCGGGATTGCTCATCCTGCTTGCAGGGTGCAAAGCCGATACCACAATTGCCCATCACCAGGGTGGTGATGCCGTGGTTTAGTGCCGGACTGCAAAAGGGATCCCAGGTTGCCTGGCCATCCATGTGGGAGTGCACATCTACCCAGCCCGGGGTCACCAGCAGACCGCTGGCATCCAGCTCCCGGGCAGCCTCTCCCTCGACCCGACCGATCGCGGCAATACGACCGTTCACGACCGCGAGGTCGCCTTCATAGGCGGCCTTTCCGGTTCCGTCGACAATTTTCCCATGGCGAATAATGAGGTCATACATGGGGCGGACCCTCCATTGGTGAATTAAAGCCCCATGCTAGGGGAATTTCGCCCAAAAATTAAACGAATTTTTTGTAATGAGTGATCAGGACCTGATATCCCCTGCTATGACTGAAACTGCTCAATCAAGCGACCCAGCGCCAGGATGCGCTGCGCTTCCTCAACGTGGAGGTTTTCCACCAGCACACCGTCGAGTACCAACACGGCCACGCCCTCACTGGCAGCTCGCTGCCAGGCTTCGATCAAGCGTGTGGCATGATCAAGCTGCTCCGCAGAGGGCGCAAAGACTTTATTGGCCGTGGCGATTTGTTTGGGGTGGATCAGGCTTTTACCGTCAAAACCCAGATCCCTGCCCTGCTCGCAGACCGATTCCAGGCCCTGCTGATCCTCAAGGTCCAGGTGGACACCGTCGATGATATCGATACCGGCTTCCCGCGCGGCCATGACACAGCGAGACAACGCATAGAGGAACGGCGCCCGATCCGCCGTGTGCCTTGCCCGCAGCTCGGTGGCCAGGTCGGACGTACCCATCATAATCACCTCGATGCGCGGGTCCGCCGTGGCGATGTCACGAATATTAAACACGCCCTTCGGCGTCTCGGCCATTACCCAGAGCGCCAGCTCCGGTGCCGCACCCACACGTTCCAATACCC
>JAUXCW010000308.1 GCA_030618705.1 Gammaproteobacteria bacterium
GGAACCCAGGTTTAAAATGGATCCCGGCCTGGGGACTGCCGGGATGACGAAGTGCGGGGACTGCCGGGATGACGGTGGGGCTTGGAGGATGACGAAAACCGGCGTGCTTGCCCCTGATATAGGCACAATTACCCGCCCACCAGCCCCTGAGATCGGCCCCTTACCCCATTTTTAGACTTTAAAAGTCATAATATGACCCCACGTTAGAGAATTGGGTTATAATGCCCGCCGAATTTTTGACCACCCGCACCCTTTAGGCCCAGCATGACGACAGACACCACCCCCCAGTCTCGGATCAAGGATCTCATTGCCAAGGGCAAGGAACAGGGCTACCTGACCTATGCCGAGGTCAATGACCACCTGCCCGACGACATCTCCGACCCCGATCAGGTCGAGGACATTATCCAGATGATCAACGACCTGGGCATCCAGGTCTACGAAACAGCGCCGGATGCGGACACCCTGATGCTGTCGGACAACCAGACCGCCGACGAGGTTGCCGCAGAGGAAGCTGCCGCGGCGCTGGCGGCGGTGGAGACCGAAGCCGGCCGCACCACCGACCCGGTACGCATGTATATGCGCGAAATGGGCACCGTCGAGCTGCTCACCCGCGAGGGCGAGATCGTCATCGCCAAGCGCATCGAGGAAGGCACCCGCGAGATGATGGCGGCGCTGGCCACCTACCCCGGCACTGTCGACACGATACTCGGCGACTATGAGGCGGTTCAAAACGAAGAGCGTCGCCTGGCCGACATCCTCACCGGTTACCTCAATCCCGTCGATACCAACCAGCCCATCGTACCGCCGGTAGTAAACAAGGATGACGACGACAACGAGGACACTGGCCCGGATCCGGTCGAGGCCAAATCCCGTTTCGATGCACTGCGCAAGCAAGCGGTCAAGGCCGAGCGTGCGGTGAAAAAGCACGGCCGCGAGCACAAGACCACGATCAAGGAACTGCAGGGCCTGGGCGAAAAGTTCAAGTACCTCAAGCTCACCCCCCGCACCCTGGATCCGCTGATCGATATGCCGCGCAAGAGCCAGGCTCGCCTGCGCGCCCAGGAAAGAATGATCCTGCGCATCTGTGTGCGCGAATGCCGTATGCCGCGCAAGGAGTTTATCCAGGCCTGGCAGGGCAATGAGTCCAACCCCCGCTGGTTGGCGAATATGCTCAAGCGCAAGCAACCCTACGCCGAAAAAATGGGCAATAACAAGGAAGAGCTGGCACGCGCCCTGCGAAAGATCAACGAGGTCGAGCAAGAAACCGGGCTCGTCTTCAGCGAAATCCGCGATATCAATCGCCGCATGTCCCTGGGCGAGGCCCGCATGCGTCGCGCCAAGAAAGACATGGTAGAGGCGAACCTGCGGCTGGTTATCTCCATCGCGAAAAAATACACCAACCGCGGCCTGCAGTTTCTCGACCTGATCCAGGAAGGCAACATCGGCCTGATGAAAGCGGTCGACAAGTTCGAATACCGACGCGGCTACAAATTCTCCACCTACGCCACCTGGTGGATACGCCAGGCCATCACCCGCTCCATCGCCGACCAGGCGCGGACCATCCGCATCCCGGTACACATGATAGAGACCATCAACAAGCTGAACCGGATTTCCCGGCAAATGCTGCAGGAGATGGGACGCGAGCCGAGCCCGGAAGAACTGGGCGACCGCATGGATATCCCCGAGGACAAGGTCCGCAAGGTACTGAAGATCGCCAAGGAACCGATCTCCATGGAGACCCCCATCGGCGATGATGACGACTCCCACCTGGGCGACTTTATCGAGGACGGCGCCATCGATTCACCCATCGACTCCGCCACCAATACCGGCCTGTCCGAGGCCACCAAGGAAGTGCTCGCCGGACTCACCGCACGGGAAGCCAAAGTGCTGCGCATGCGTTTCGGTATCGACATGAACACCGACCACACCCTCGAGGAAGTGGGCAAGCAGTTCGATGTCACCCGTGAGCGTATTCGCCAGATCGAGGCCAAGGCCCTGCGCAAACTGCGCCACCCCAGCCGCTCCGATCACCTGCGCACCTTCCTCGACGAGTAAACCACCGGTTCTCGTCAACCGGGCGGTCTCTGTATTGCGTCATCCCGGCAGTCCCCAGGCCGGGATCCAATCACCAAAAGCTGGATTCCTGCCTGCGCAGGAATGACGGCGCGTATGGATTCCAGCCAAGAGCACGCTGGAATGACGGGACGGAAAAAGCCTGTCATTCCAGCGGTCTTTTGGGCTGGAATCCATTTTCAACCCGTCACCCCGGCAGTCTGGAACCCGTCATCCCGGCAGTCTCCGCACTTCGTCATCCCGGCAGCCTTCAGAGCCTGCCCCCGCGGAGGCGGGGGTCGGGATCCATGTCCCTCTTCCATTGGGCGATACGGCGCCCCCAAGCTTACAAGTCTTTCTCTATTTCTTTATTGTGCCATATGCGCAAAATCGAAATACTTGCCTCGCCTAATAGATACCGAACGGTATATTCGCCAATAAATAGGTCGCGAATTAACTCCGGCTCCGGGGCTCGCCTAACCGGCAAACCCATTTTCGGAAACACTTTTAATTTTTCGATACCTGCAAGCAGATCAAAAGCCACGCTGCGAGCCGCAGTGGGATTTTTTACTTCTATAAATTCCCGAAGTCTCCGCAGGTCTTCAATAGATTCCGGGGTATAGCGAATCCTCATTTTTGAGGTGGATCCTCCTCATCCTCGCTCCCCCAGCTTTGCAGCCAGGAAGTGACTTGCCCTTCATCGATGGTGGTAGCGGATTTAACTGAATTCAATGCCTGTAGAGTATCCGTCCAGCGCGCATCTTCCATTGCTTGTCGCGCGATGAACTCCCTGATTGCTTGATTGATAAGGTAATTCTTGCTTCGATCCAGCTTTTTCGCGAGTTGCTCCAGCGGCAGTTCAACATCTGAACGCAAGCGAATACTTGTTACACCCATTACCGACCTCCTGTAGCCATATGTAATACATTATACTACAACGTATATGAGCACTATCAAAGTGCTGATTACCGCTACTGGCGGTCTCCAACCCCGTCATCCCGGCAGTCCCCAGGCCGGGATCCATCTGCCATCCCCTGTGGGGTCGAATTCATTCGACCAATGTGTCTTGTGAAATATTCACCCCAAAATCATACCAATCGTCCGACCAAATAAACTACCCAATCCCCACAACTTTCGCTAAACTGGCCGGCCATACAATAACAAGACCAAACCGCTTACACTGAAGGCGGTGGTAATACCATGGCACATCAAATAATGAAAAATCTCCGCGGAAACGCGAGCTGCAGCACAATTGCCTTGCTGGCCCTCTGCCTTCTTACCCCACTCATAGCCTCCGCCCAGCCAGGCACCAACACCGAGCGCCTGAAGATCGCACCCGCTTACGAACACCTCAAAGCCCTGTCACAAGACCAGGGCCGGGTGCGGGTTATCGCCAGCATTAAAATTACCCCCGGAGGATTCGGCCCCATGGCCGATGTCGCGGGCGCGCGGCAAAATTTTCGAGCCGCCATGCAGGCAATCGGCCTGGCCGCGAGCAAGGAGTTTCGCAAGTTACCCCTGGCGGCGTTTGAGCTGAGCCAGGCCCAACTCGACCTGTTGATCGACAGCGGCCTGGTGGAACAGGTCTCCGAGGATCGTCTCAATCGGCCGTCCCTGGAGCAATCCAGAAACCTGATTTCGGCGGCAACCGCCCACGATTCCGGCTTTACCGGTCGCGGCGCTGCCGTCGCCATCATCGACACCGGCGTCGATACCTCCCACCCCGCCTTCTTCGGCCGCATAGTCGAAGAGGCGTGCTTCTCCATCAACAGCCCCTCGAGCAAAATCTACAGCCTGTGCCCCAACGGACGGTCCACACAGGTCGGCCCGGGCAGCGCCACGCCCTGCACCGGATACTCGGCATGCTCACACGGCACCCATGTCGCTTCTATTGCCGCCGGGGACGACGCCGTAATT
>JAUXCW010000279.1 GCA_030618705.1 Gammaproteobacteria bacterium
TTCTACCTGTCCCAGGCGGCAATCCCCCATCTTATTGAATCAAAGGGAAATATCGTAAACGTAGCATCGAATGCGGGACTTATGGGCCAGGCGTATACGCCGGCTTATTGCGCCAGCAAAGGTGGGCTTGTTCAGCTTACCAAATCGATGGCAATGGAATATCTCAAAGCGCCGATTCGTATTAACGCGGTATGCCCTGGCGGAACGGATACGGCAATGACCGAGAAACTCGATATACCGGATGGGCTGGACTGGGACCTGATCTCTCGCTACGTATGTCTACGAGGCCATGGCGCGGCCGAGGACATCGCTTCAATGATCGCCTATCTTGCCTCCGATGAAGCCGGGATGGTACATGGCTCCATTGTCTCGGTCGACAACGGAACAATGGCGGGTTAGACCGGGAAGTACGCCAGCACACGCCTGCTGGTATTTCTCAAAAATACTGTTGCTAAAAAATCCAGGAGAGCTCAAATGACCCACAATATTTTAGTCGAGCGCGATGTCATGGTGACAATGCGCGATGGCGTGAAACTGGCTGCCGATATCTACCGACCAGATGACAATGCCGAGCACCCGACATTGGTCAATCAGCACCCCTACGACAATGATATGTTCCTGGTCGTGCACGAACTTCTGTTTAGTCCACTTATTGCCGCGCAGAAGGGCTATGTCGTGGTGGTAACGGAAGCCCGTGGAAGATCGGGGTCGGAAGGTGAGTGGCGCCCCTATGGCGATGAGGGCGTGGACATTTACGATACCATAGAGTGGGCTGCAGACCAGCCCTGGTCTGACGGCAAGATTGGGCTGTATGGTGCTTGTGCGCTGGGCCTGGCCGCGATTCAGGGTGCCGTTGAAAGGCCTCCCCACCTAAAAGCGGTTTTTGCTTATATGACCGCCAACGATTTTCATAGTGGGTGGACCTACTCTGCGGGTGGTGCGCTCGAGCTGGGGTTTCAGATGTCATGGGTCTGGACGATCCTGGCGCGGGATACACTGTCCCGCCTGAACCTGGACCAGGAATCGCTGGCGGAAGCTGATAACAAGCTGGTGCAAGCCTCAGGCGAACTGCTCAAATCGGCCAGTTACCTACCTCTTATCGATTTTCCCGCCTACCAGAATGGCGCAGCGCCCTACTGGCGGGAGTGGTTGTCCCACCCGAGTTACGATGAGTACTGGCAGAAGGTGGACAATGTCTCTAAAGCAGAGCGAATCAACGTACCGGTCATGCATTTCAGCTCCTGGTATGACACCTGCATGAAAGGCCATATGGATCTCAACGCGGCACTACAGGAACGCGGTGATAAGAGTGTGCGCGGCGAACACAGGATGATTATTGGCCCGACAGATCATAGTGCCTATTATAACAAGCGCCCCAGTTGTGCGGGTGAGCGCGATTTTGGCTCCGAGGCCCTGACCGGCCCGGACATTCTCGCCGGGATGTTGTTCGACTGGTTTGGTCACTGGCTGCAGGGTGAAGAGAAAACAATGATGCCCGACAACCAGGTAAGCTATTACCAGATGGGGGACAATGTATGGAAGGAGACGAAATCCTGGCCCCCGGCTCACCGTATGCAGCCCTATTACCTGCATAGTGCCGGACAGGCCAATAGCCGTATGGGAGATGGCTCACTGAGTACAGAATCCCAGGGCAAGGAAGCGTCCGACAGTTACGTTTACGACCCCATGGACCCGGTGCCTACCACCGGCGGCCGCAGTATGATCGATGTGCCGACGGGGGTTTTCGATCAAGCGCAGGTCGAAGAGCGCCAGGATATCCTCGTTTACACCACACCGCGTCTCGCGGAGTCCGTGGTACTCAGCGGGCCTGTCTCTCTCACCCTGTATGCCAGTAGCGATGCGCCGGATACGGATTTTACCGCCAAGCTGGTCGATGTTGAGCCGAACGGTTACTGTGCCAATATCGCCGAGGGTATGATTCGCGCCCGCTATCGCAACGACCGTAGTGTGGAGGAGTTTCTGGAACCCGGTGAGGTGACAGAGTTTACCATCGACCTCTGGGATATTGCCCACACTTTCAAGCCCGATCACAAGATCAGGCTTGAGGTTTCAAGCAGTAACTTCCCGCGTTTTGATCGTAACCTGAACTCGCGGGTAACGCCTGCACTGGGCAGTGCTGACGATGTGAGAAAGGCGGTGCAGCAGATTTTCCACAGCGAGAAACACCCCTCTCGCCTCAATCTGCCTGTCTCTGATTCCTAGGCCTGTCTCTGATTCCTAGGAAAGTAGTAGCCTACTCACCGCCGACGGCATCGTGCGCGGCAATATAGCCAAAGGTGGTTGTCGGCCCCAGTGTAGCGCCGGGGCCGGGGTAGGTGCGTCCCATCACCGGTGAAGAGCAGTTGCCCGTCGCATAGAGGCCGGGGATCAGTTCACCGGATTCTGTCAGGACCCGGGCGCGCTCATCTACCTTCAAGCCGCCTTTAGTACCCAGCTCGCCGGGATAGACTTCGAGGCCATAAAATGGCGCTTTTTCGATAGGCCCCATGCAGGGGTTGGGTGTTACCGACTTGTCGCCGTAAAAGCGATCGAAGGCATTTTCCCCCCGGCCAAATTCGAGATCTGTACCCGTTTTTGCGTAGCCGTTCATTTGAGCAACGGTTTCAGACAATCCGGAGGCATCGATGCCCATCAAAGCCGCCAGGCCCGCCAGCGAATCCGATTTTTTAATAAAGGTTTCCTTTATCTCGCCGGATACCATCCAGTCCGGTTGTTGTGCGCCGGGCAATAAAGGGCCGCAGGGATACTTTTTGCGAAACGTGGCGTCAAAAATAAGATAGGCCGGAATGCAAGGTGATTCATCCGTGTTGGCTGCATACATCGCTTTGACAATATCGTTATAAGCGGCTGTCTCTTTAACGAAACGCTTGCCTTTCTTGTTAACCATCACGCCACCGGGCAGGGATTTTTCGATGACCAACATGCGGGCGCGCTCCTCTCCGGGGACAACAACGGTTGGCCCCCACCAGCCCTCATCCATCAGCTCAACACCGGCGCCTGCTTCCTGCCCCATACTGATGGCATCTCCAGTGGAGTAGGGGTTGCCGCAGCTCCACTCGGTGCGTGAAGGCTGGGGTAGATATTTTTTGCGCATCGCCGCATTGTTGTCAAATCCACCCGCTGCAAAAAGCACACCTTTTCCCGCTCGGATGAAATACGGTTTACCGTCTTTTTCAACTTCCATACCCACGACGCGCCCGTCTTCAAGAATAAGTCGTTTCGCTGCCGTGTTTAACCATAGGGGAATATGACGATCCCTGACCGACAAACGTAAGCCGCAGATCAGTGCATTGCCCATTGCGCAGCGGCGATCACGGGGGGACTTGAACCTCCAGGGTATATCCGAAAGGTAATTAAAAAACAGTTTGGCGAAGGTTTTCATCCAGCCGGGGGAGCGGGTGAGTAGTGCCTGGGCCTCAGAGATAACCATCGATATTCGCCCCATGATCGCTTCCTGGGGGGGAGTCGCGCGCATCTCCAGAAATTCATCTTCACTCAATTGCTTGCCGTCGATGGCCGATGCCTCAAGACAGCGGCCTCCCTCTTTTGAGCCGGGAACATCTTGATAATAATCGGCATAATCCGGCACGATGTGCAGTTTGACATGTGTTTTTTCACACAGGTATTGAACGGCTTTCGGCGCGGTTTCCAGGTAGGTCCGCAATCGTTTCTCCGGAACAACATCTCCCACACAACCTTTTACATAGGAAAAGGCGT
Source organism: Gammaproteobacteria bacterium (assembly GCA_030618705.1). Lineage (GTDB taxonomy): Bacteria > Pseudomonadota > Gammaproteobacteria > Pseudomonadales > JAHEGP01 > JAHEGP01. Next base: position 3,739 of record JAUXCW010000279.1, read on the forward strand.
CTTCGGGGCTATCGCTAAATCCCGCTGCGGCCATCATATGATTGTTGGGAACCCACAGGCCACCGCCGGACATCGCCGATGAACCACCGTACTGTGGACTTTTTTCGATCAATAGCGCTTTTGCACCGAGATCATGGGCCGTGATCGCAGCCGTCATGCCGCCGGCACCGGTACCAACGACGAGAAAATCTACACTGATATCCCAACGGGTTTCGTTGTTTTCCACTATTCAATTCTCCGCTGTGTATTTTAGGGGCCGCTTGTCTACCGGCCAATATGCTTTGCCGGACACCATTTTTTAATGGCAGATAACGGCAGAAAATAAAGGCGCCTAATTGACCGCCCGATATTGGGTGTGGCGATGGGGGTTCTTCGTTTGTGTCCGAAGACAAAATCAAGGCAGCCTGCAGTATATTAGCTGAAAAAATAGTAGTCAAGTAACCTGACTATAGATTGCTGCGTGAGCAAGAATATTTAGCTGTCCAGAGGGGGGGAGTAAACGCGGAGGTCTTGTCGGAGCGATCCTGCCAGTTTTTTGATACCACGGCCCCGACCATAGCCGTACGATTGGACGGCCGGGGCAAACACTGGCAACACGCTCAATCTGTGGTGAATGATCGCTGATGAGGGTAGACTACGAGGGGTGGCTATTGTGCCCATACAATGAGTTTTTTGTTGAGAGCAATGGCAGAAGGGGAAGCAATCAGGGGAGGAAGCAATAATGAACCTTAAAAAAATAGCGGTGCTGCTTTCAGCGCTCTCATTGGGTTATGGCACCGCTGTCGCGGCATCGGATGATGGTCGCTACGATGGGCTGGAGCCGAG
>JAUXCW010000360.1 GCA_030618705.1 Gammaproteobacteria bacterium
GGTCATGGATAGCGATCACCGGGAGCGGGGATTTACCGCGATCGATAATCCGTACTTTGCCGTTGAAATCGAAACCACGGAGCAGACGGTAAATTATGAGCTGCCGCTGGCGGTCGAGGGCTACCGCATCATCAGCGATAGCGGATTGCCCTTTGGCGTCGCCCCCGGAAACCATGATTACGATGCCATGTGGAGCGTTGCGCAGTTTCCGCCAAACCTGGCCAAATCCCCCCGGGAACTCACCATGACCGCGGAGGACCTGGGTATCCTGCATATCGGTGGTCTCGATAATTTCCGTTTCGTATTCGGCGAGGATAGCGCTTTCTTCAAGAATAAACCCTGGTATATCGCCAGCAACAACGGCGGGGCGAACAGCGCCCAGCGGTTTAGTGCGGGTGGTTACGAGTTTTTGCATATTGCACTGGAAATGCAGGCCGCAGACGACGTGCTGGCCTGGGCGGCGTCGGTTATCGAGGCCAACCCCGGCCTGCCCACGATCGTAACCACCCACGACTATCTCAACACGGCCGGTGAGCGCAAGCCGAATCCCATTGTCGACCTGGAGCGGGTGGACGCGGCGTATCACAACAGTGCCGAGGAACAGTGGACAAAGTTGATCAGCGTGCACGATCAGGTGTTTTTAGTGCTGTGCGGGCACCAGCATGGCCAGGCTGTCCGAGTCGATGACAACCAGCAGGGGCACAAGGTCTACCAGGTGCTGGCGGACTACCAGGATCGCGGGCAGGTCGGTCTGGATGCCGGCCAGCCTCCCAGTCGTTATACCGGCAGGCCAACCGGCATTGGCGACGGCTGGCTGCGCCTGATGCGTTTCGATATGGGTGGGGAGGTGCCGCGTATCCAGGTGCAAACGTTTTCGAGTCACTACGGCGTGTTGTCCGGTGGATTGGATAGTTACGCCGACTGGTATAAGGGCCATGAGCAACCGGCGATGACAGATTCGGAATTTTACCGGGCAGACGAGTTTGAGCTGGAACTGGTTGATTTTCGCCGGCGTTTTGGCCCGCCGGAGTAAACCGTCAGCCGGATTTATCGCTATCCGCCAGTGCCGCATGCATGTCCCGTTGAACTTCCAGTAGCGGAGCCTGGTTCACAGCGGATGCCTGTGGGCGATCGAGTGCGATCACCAGTAGCATGATCGAGGAGAAGGCCAGCGCTACTACCCAGCTGGAAAGTGCCCGCCCACCGCGGGAGACGCCGACATCGTAACCCCCCAGCCACATGGCGAGTATCGCCAGGCCGTAGAGCGTGATCCAGAAGACCATCGGCATTCGTTGTTGCATGATAACGGTGACCCGCGACTGGTGCAGGTCGAATACATCATTCAGGGCGCTGACAAACAGCCCGGTAATGGGCGTCGGTTGACGCTTTGCGGCCGCCACGGCCTCCACCCAGAGGTCGGATTGTATGATCTTCGCTTCGGAAATTTTTATTTCGAGCTTGTCCGCAAAGTCCCGGGGGTTGTGGGAAGTCTTGTATATCTGGTCCTTGTTGTTGATCGCGATACGGTGATCGACATAGCGGGAAAGCAGTTGCTGTATGCGGGCGCGCTGGGGCTCGGGCAGCATATCGGCGCGGAGAAAAGCGGTGGAGATCGCATTGCTCTCGTTTAAAATCAGTTCCTTCTTCACATCCCATCGGTTGGTGCCGGTGCCGAAGGTAAAGGCGAGGATAAACGCCAGTAAGCCGAGGGTAGCGGCCACGGCGCCACCCAGGTGTATGGTTTCCCCATCCTTCAAGTGCCTGAGTTTGCGCTGCCCGGTTGCAAATCCCACTTCCATGGCCAGCACGATAAGCACAGTAGAAAGGATGAAGATCGCCCACAGGGGCAGGAAATCCAGTGCCGTGGTTTCGAACATGGTGCTAAAGCCTCTCCCTTGATTATGTTTTTCCCGCGTCCAACGGGCGTACTTTACGACAGGTTCAATTCTGCTCCCTGGGCACCACCTTCATGATGACATTCATGATTCGCTGGGTACCGTCCCGTGCCGGCTGGCTGGTGACGGTTTCGTCGCTGTTGACCCAGTAGGGGTCGCCGTCCTCGTCGAGTAGTACCTGCCAGGCGTTCTCTCCCTGCATGTCCCGCAGCATTACCCGGGCCAGGTCTTCCGCCAGCTCCGGGCTATCGACGAAGACGCCCATCTCGGTGTTGATCCTGGCGGAACGGGGGTCGAAATTCATCGAACCGACAAAGGACCAGCGCCGGTCGACCACCGCTGATTTGGTGTGCAGGCCGACAAAGTCGCCCTCGGTCGGTGGGATATTGACAATGGATTTAATCGCCGGATCTGCACGCAGTTCATAGAGTTGTACGCCGGCGTCGAGCAGATCGTCTCGCCAGATCTCGTAATGGCTATTGACCGCAGGTACGTCGTTGGAAGCGAGGGAATTGGTGAGTATACGCACATCCACGCCGCGATCATCTAATCTCTGCATCCAGTCGATGGCATTTTGCGAGGGGATGACGTAGGCGTTGGTTACTAACAGCTCGCTTTGAGCGCGATCCAGAAAGGCGAACATGGTGCCGAACATGCTTTGATCGAGCTTTTCCGCCGAGGTGGCATCATAGGCTACCACGCTGGTGCCGATGCGCAATTGACCCGTTATCGCTTCCAGTTCAGAACTCCAGTCCGCAACTTTGATGCCGATTGAATTCAGTGCTTCTGCCGAGCGATTTTTTTGCTGAATTGTGTTCCAGGACTCCTTGGCAAACTCATCGTCCTCCTCGCCTGGAAGAAACATGGCCGATACCACCCACTCGCTATTCCAGAAGTGATCGAACATGGCGTTGCATTGACTTGCGATATGGCCGAAACCCAGCAGGTCCAGGTCGTGGAAATTGTAATCCTCGTTGAGGCCGAAGTAGTGATCGCCAATATTGCGACCGCCGATGACTGCGGCACGGCCGTCGACGATAATCAGCTTGTCGTGCATGCGGCTATTGAGACGCTCCATCTCGGCAATCATCTCGGCGCCACGGGCGGCCAGATTGCCCCGGGACGACCAGGGATTGAACAGGCGGAACTCGATATTGGGATGGTTTTCGAGTTCGATGAAGTATTGATCCTGGCCGGTGGTGAGCAGGTCATCGACTATCATGCGCACATGCACGCCTCGTTTTGCGGCTTCGACCGCCCGCTCCAGAATCAGGCGTCCTACATTATCGGGGTACCAGAGGTAGGTCATTATATCGAGACTGGACACCGCCGA
>JAUXCW010000175.1 GCA_030618705.1 Gammaproteobacteria bacterium
ATTCAGGCGGGTCCCTGGGCGATTTCGTTAAAGGGAATACCCTTGTCTACCCGCACATCCTGGGGCAGGCCCAATACACGCTCGGCAATAATATTGCGCAACACCTCATCGGTACCACCGGCAATGCGCAGGCCGGGCGCCCCCATAAACGAGCCCTGGAACAACTGGCTATTGAGGTCATCATTGTCGCTGTCGACCACTATCCCGCCCATATCCATAAGGTCTATGCCAAAGGAACCAATGCCCTGCATTTTCCCGGCGCCAACGACTTTTGAAATGGAATTTTCCGGACCCGGGGTCTGCCCACGCGACAAGGCGCTCATTACCCGATACCTGGTATTGCGCAAACCACTCATCTGACAGTACCAGTTGGCTATTTTCTCGCGCACCGCATTGTTGTGCAGTGCAGGCTCACCATCCAGCTCAATTCTGGATACCAGCTCCATTAAATTGGGGACGTCAACACCAGAGGTATCGCCCACCGCCAGGCGCTCATTCATTAAAGTGGTCAGACAGACCCCCCAGCCACCTCCCACTTCACCCAGGCGTTGGCTGTCGGGAATGCGTACATCGGTAAAATACACTTCGTTAAAATTGGAACCGCCGGATATTTGCTTGATCGGGCGAATTTCCACACCGGGAGACTTCATATCCAGAAAGAAAAACGTAAGCCCCTTGTGCTTGGCAACCTTGGGATCACTACGTGTCACCAGGATACCCCAGTCACAGTAATGCGCACCTGAGGTCCATATCTTCTGGCCATTGATAATCCAGTCGTCACCATCGCGCTCCGAGCGGGTGCGCAAATTAGCCAGGTCAGAGCCCGCGGAGGGTTCACTGAATAGCTGGCACCAGATATCCTCGCCTGAGACCAGGCGCGGCAAACGCTCGTTCTTGTGTTCGTCGCTGGCATAAGCGGCCACAGTGGGCCCGCACATACCCAGCCCAATCACGTAAGGCCCTACAGGTGCATCGTACTTGCCCTCCTCCTGCCCCCATATAATGAGTTCCATGGGGGAAGCGCCACGGCCACCATATTCCACGGGCCAACTGAGACAGGCCCAACCGTTTTCTGATTTTAGTTTCTGCCACGCGCGAGCACGTTCGATATATTCGTCTTCCGTTTCGTCACCTTGCTCGGTCGTGCCTTTCAGCTCAGCGTTGGCGCTGAGAAAAGCCTGCGCCTCGGCACGAAAGCTTGCTTCTTCAGGGGTATCATCAAAATTCATGGCTCAGGCCTCCGCCGCTGTAGATTGTTCCAATGCTGTCACCAACTGATCCTGCCAACGGTGCAGCCCACCCAGGTTAACCGCCAGCGACTTGGCGCGACGGTAATAGAGGTGGCAATTAAACTCCCAGGTAAAACCCATACCACCATGGGTCTGGATATTCTCACTGGCGCATTCGTTAAAGGCCTGGGTAGAACTCACCCGCGCGGTCGCCGCGGCCAATGGCAGCTCCGGCGCGTCGGTAGACAACGCCCAGGCACCATAATAACTATTGGAGCGTGCCAGAGTGGTGGCGATATACATGTCGGCCAGCTTATGCTTTATCGCCTGGAAGGATGCAATGGAGCGGCCAAAGGCGTAGCGCTCCAGCGCGTAGTCCTTAGCCATATCAAGTGCGGCCTGGGCCCCGCCGCATTGCTCGAAGGCAAACAGTACTGCCGCACGGCTCAATAGCTCTTGCGACTGCTCCCAGCCATTGCCCGCTTCACCCAACAACGCTGCCGGAGCCCGGTCAAAGCAAATACTTGCCTGGGAACGCGTGGGATCCATGGTTTCCAGTACAGTGCGCTCAATACCGCTGGAGTTTAAATCTACAATACACATTACCGGGCCGGCCTTGCTGGCGGCCAACACAATGGCAATATCCGCGATATCGCCATCCGGAACCGGCAGCTTGTCGCCACTGAGCGCGCCATCGGAAAAACTCGTCTTGAGTTTATTTGCCGCAACCGCACCACGGCCCTCCGCCATCGCATAGGTACCGACAATCTCCCCTGCGGCCAGGCGCGGCAGGTAGTTTTCCTTTTGCGCATCGGAACCAAACAGCAATAGTGCTTCGGTGGCCAGGTACACCGAAGAGGCAAACGGTGTGGGCGCCAGGGAGCGGCCCAATTCTTCGGCAATAACACACAATTCCAGATAACCCAGGCCCACACCGCCGTACCGCTCGGGAATGCTTACACCGGTCCAACCCAGGTCAATCATGCCCTGCCACAGGGCAGCATCGTGGGACAGGGTCATGCTATCGAGCACAGTCCTCACTGTCTCCAGAGGACATTTATCCCGCAAAAAGCGCTGTGCCTGATCGCGCAATAAATTCTGTTCTTCAGAAAATTCAAAGTTCATGGTCTAGTTGTTTCCTCTGTGGATTCTATTCCATACTTTCATAATCAATCCGCCGGGCGCCGGAAGACCGGAGACGGAGGTTACAGGCATGGCTTGCACTGCCGGGGCATCCTGCTTTTATTGTCTCACGGTCATCATGCCGGCTCCATAGCCGGCTTCGATGCCACGCTTCAACCATTCTCTATCAGACACCGTGTTATGAAGGGGGAAGGGACGCATGGAGGTAAAACTTATTTAAACAGATAATCCAGATTGGCACGATCTGTGGGAAACGATCTGCGGCTTGAGACTTTGCTAAATTCCCTGGATTCCTGCCTGCGCAGGAATGACGACATTCCGGGATGACCGGCAGTTTTCGATGGGTGCTACCATAAATTCCCATTACACGGCAAAATACGCGCATTCTTCAGTAGCTCCGGATAAAGCGATCGTCGTCCATGGATACGTTTAAATCTATCGTCATCAAGGGCTTTTTGCACTTTTGCGCCCTCCTCCCTCTCGGCATGGCGCGGGGCCTGGGTCGCGGTGTGGCTCGCCTGTACTGGCCCATCGGTGGACGCAGCCGCAGGGTCACGGAGCGCAATATCCAGCTCGCCTTTCCCGACCTGGATCCCGTGAGCCAGGCTCGCCTGGCGCGGGACAGTCTTGTCGCCACCGCGGAACTGGCGACGGAGATGGGCCATATCTGGTTGCGCCCCTGGGAGTATGTGTCCTCCCTGTTGCTGGATGTTCAGGGTGCAGAATTGATCACCGATGCCCAGAGCCAGGGGCGGGGCGTGATCGTACTGGGTCCCCACCTGGGTAACTGGGAAATGGTGGGCCTGCACCTGGCGACCCTGGGTAACACCGTGTCACTGTACGAGCCGCCCAAGATCGCCGCCCTGGGCTCCATGATAGAGCAGGCGCGGCAGCGTAGCGGCGCCAGGCTGGTACCCACAGACAGCCGCGGGATCGCCACTTTGCTCAGGAGCGTAAAGCGGGGGCAGATATCGGGTATTTTGCCGGACCAGGTGCCACCGGAACTCAATGCCGGGGAAAACAGCCCCTTTATGGGCATACCGTGTTTTACCGGCACCCTGGCCAGCAGCATGATACGGCGAACCGGTGCCCTGGCCGTGTTTGCTCTTGCCCAGCGCGTCGATGGCGGTTTTGTGCTGCGTTACCTGCCCGCGGAGGAGGAAATATACGACGAGGACAACGCGGTCTCCCTGGCCGCCCTGAATCGCGGCGTGGAAGCCTGCCTGCGATTCTGTCCGGAGCAATACCAGTGGGAGTACAAGCGCTTTCGGCGCCGCCCGAAAGACGGCCCCGGGGTTTACGACGACCTGTAGATGTCGCCGACAGCTACCACTCGTTAAGGGAGGGCCCGAAGATATGCCGTGACTTGCCTATTACGTGCTGGCTATGACCGACGATAAGCGGATCGGGACCCCGCAACACCACCTTGTCCTTGTCCGGATAGTCCAACTGGCTGAGAAAATGCAGCATACAATTGATCCGGGCACGTTTTTTGTCGCTGGACTTGATCACGGTCCAGGGCGCATCCGCGGTATCCGTATAGAAGAACATCGCCTCCTTGGCCTCGGTGTAATCATCCCACTTGTCCAGGGAAGCCTTGTCGATGGGCGATAGTTTCCACTGTTTAAGGGGGCTCGCCTCCCGGGAGCGGAAGCGTTTTAGCTGCTCCTGCTGTGTCACCGAGAACCAGTATTTGAACAGCTTGATACCACTGCGCACCATCATCCGCTCGAGATCCGGGGTCTGGCGCATAAACTCGAGATAATCCTCGGGGGTGCAAAACTCCATGACCCGCTCCACCCCGGCCCGGTTATACCAGGAGCGATCGAACATGACGATCTCGCCCTTGGTCGGGAAGAGTTTGACATAGCGCTGGAAATACCACTGGCCCAACTCCTGCTCCGAGGGCTTCTCCAGTGCCACGACCCTCGCACCCCGTGGATTGAGGTGCTCCATAAAGCGCTTGATAGTACCTCCCTTGCCCGCCGCATCGCGGCCCTCAAACAGGACCACGATTTTCTGGCCGGACTCCTTGACCCAGCGCTGCACCTTGAGCAACTCAACCTGCAGGTGGGCTTTTTTCCTCTCGTACTCCTTGGTGGGAATCTTGTTTTTGTAGGGGAATTCGCCGGTGAGAAATAACTCGCGTATGGCTGCCGGATCATGGCGAACCACCGCTTGCTCATGGCGGGGAGACTCCTCCTCGGGCGCGAGAGGCTTGCCGGCAACTTTGGCCGGTTTTTTAGGGGTGGCCTTGACCGGTTTGGCGGCGGCTTTAGCCGGTTTGGGCGCAGCCTTCTTCGCCACAGGGCTTGCTTTTGACGCCGTCGGCGTCGCCCCTGCGGTGGGCGTGGTCTCGGTGGGCGAGCTGTCATCCTCAGTCGTCTTGTTCATTTCCTGATCCATTGCAAAACGCCTAGTAAACCACAGTTGCGACCCCATGCCCATGACACAAGTCATAGTTGTCGGATTCCGGCTATAACAATCGCCCTGGGAGCTTGTCCGCCGCGCGTCAGGTTTCCAACTCGGCCCAACGCTGGTAAAGCGATTCCAGTTCGCCCTGGACCTGGCTGAGCTGCTGCAGCACATCCTGGACCTGCTGGTGCTCTCCCCCATAGAAGCCGGGCTCGGCGATGCGTGTTTCGAGCGCTTCCAGCTGCAATTCATATTGCTCGATCGTTTGCGGTAGCTGCTCCAACTCCCGCTTCAATTTGTAGGATAGCTTGCCGCCGGACGCGGCCGTTGGATTTTTCGCCTCCGGCTTGTTTTCCCCTACACCGGCCTCTTCCGGCCTCTGTTCCACGGCGCGCAGAACACCGCCCTGCTCTACCCAGTCACGATAGCCGCCGACGTATTCCCGCACCAGGCCGTCACCCTCCAGCACCATGGTGCTGGTCACCACATTGTCGAGAAACTCGCGGTCGTGGCTGACCAGCAACACGGTACCGGCAAAATCCAGCAGCACCTCTTCCAATAATTCCAGAGTCTCCACGTCAAGATCGTTAGTGGGTTCGTCGAGTACCAGCAAGTTAGCCGGCACACTGAACAAGCGCGCCAGTATCGCCCGGTTCTGCTCGCCGCCGGACAGCGCCTTGACCGGGGTTCGCGCCCGATCGGGGCTGAACAGGAAGTCCCCCAGGTAACTGATGGCGTGGCGCTGTTTACCGTTGATCTCAATAAACTCGCGGCCGCCACAGACATTGTCGATAAGATCTTTATCCTCATCGAGTTGCGTGCGCAGCTGGTCGAAATAGGCGATATGCAGCTTGCTGCCGACCTTGACCGTGCCCTCGTCGGGCTCGATTTCGCCCAACAGGATTTTTAACAGCGTGGATTTGCCGGCACCGTTTGCGCCGACCAGGCCGATGCGGTCGCCCCGTTGAATCACCGTGGAAAAATCCCTGATCACCGGCGCACCGCCAAAGCCATGGCTGACATGGGACAGCTCGACAACGAGCTTGCCCGAGCGCTCCGCCCGATCCAGGGAGAAATCCGCCCGACCCTGCTGCTCACGCCGCTGCCGACGCTGGTTGCGCATCGACTTCAAGGCGCGCACACGACCCTCGTTACGGGTGCGTCGAGCCTTAATGCCCTGGCGAATCCACTGCTCCTCCTGGGCCAGTTTCTTGTCGAATAACTTGGCCGCCTTTTGCTGCGCCGCCAGTTCCTGCTCCCGGTATTCGAGGAAACCGCGATAGTCTCCCTGCCAGCTGTAGAGTGAGCCGCGATCCAACTCGATAATCGCCGTGGCGACGTTCTGCAGGAATTCCCGGTCGTGGGTGACAAATAAGATGGTGCCGCGAAAATCCCTTAGCTGCTGCTCCAGCCATTCGATGGCCGGGATATCCAGGTGGTTGGTCGGTTCGTCCAGCAACAGAATATCGGGATCGCTTACCAGGGCGCGGGCCAGCGCCACCCGCCGGCGCCAGCCACCGGACAGCTCCCGCATCCGCTTTTCAGCGGGCAGTTGCAACTGGCTCAATACGGTTTCCACGCGCTGCTGCAAACGCCAGCCATCCCGTGACTCCAGTTCTTGCTGGACGCGCTCCAGCTGCTTCAAGTCCCCGTCCCCGGACTGCATCACGATGTGGTGGTACTGTTTTAACAGCTCACCCACCCCCTGCAAACCACCGGCGACAAAGTCGTAAACCGATTGCTGATCCTGCTGTGGCAGACCCTGTTCCAGCCAGGCCACACCGGTGCCGGGCCTTAGCCAGCGCTCCCCCCCATCCGGCGTCATCACCCCGGCCAATACCTTGAGCAGGGTGGTCTTGCCCTCGCCATTACGGCCCAGCAGCCCGATGCGCTGGCCACGGGTCAGGGCCAGGTCGATTTCGTCGAGCAATACGCGGGGGCCGTAATGCACGGACACTTTGTCCAATCGCAACAGGGGCATGTCCTATCCTTTTAAACGGGAGTAAACCACTCACCCCGCAGGGTGTGATAGCGAGAGCGAGGTGCGAAATACGCCAGGCAGGGGGAAACTACACCAGCCAGCCCCGGGGTTCAATATCCGGGTGGCTGTTTACTCTGAATCTTCGAGGCCTTCGAAGTCGTCGTAGCTTTTTTCCGGCTTTGCCGCGGGCAAGGGCGCCTCGCGCTCTTTTTCAAGCTGGGAGGTGTGGAGGGTGGATGACAGTTCTTCATCCGGCTCGGCGGTATCGATAACCTCGGAATCGTCGGCGGGAATGCCGATGCGAAACGCGGCGAAACCGGGCATCACCACCTGGTTTAGCGCCATGCCCAGTACCCGGCCTCGATAGGGTGACAGGATCTCGGTCCTGACATTGGTAATCGGGTCGGTAACCGTACCCAGCACTTCGTCCTTTTTCACCCGCTCACCCAGATCGACCTCGCTGAACAGGATGCC
>JAUXCW010000314.1 GCA_030618705.1 Gammaproteobacteria bacterium
TGTGATAGTTTTGCCTCCCCCTCCAGTGAGTCCACCAACTTATCCAACGCCGGCAGGAAACTGTCATCACCAAAATCGCGCAGCCCGGTTTGTTTCTCTGCCATGGCCATTAATTTTTCAGGTTCGAGCGTCGGGACAGAAATACCCAGGCGGCGGAGGATTTTACCCAGGCGGTTGACCAGTTTAATCGGCAGGGGTTGTAGCGGCGATGGATACTGCATGGCGGAATTCCTTGATGGCGACACTGGCCTGTTCGAGCAGGGGCCGGTTTTCACCCGGCGTTACACTTCGGCGCCGACGTAATACCAGCGGCCACCGATGCGCTGGAACACCGACTTTTCGTGCAGCAACTCGCGCTCACCGCCCTGGCCGTTGAACCAGGCCTTGAACTCCACCCAGCCCTGGTCGCCCTTTTGCGATGCTGACAGCACTTCCAGGCCTTCCCAGTCGCAGCTTTTTTCCGACAGCGCCGCTACGGTGAGGCCCCGGGCCGTGGCCGGAAACCAGGTGTTGAGCAGGTACTCGCCGTGACCACCGATTGCGTAGGCACTGTAGCGGGATCGCATCAACTGCTCCGGGGTTTTCGCCTGCTGCTCACCGCTTAAAAATCGACCGCAACACTTTGTCGATATTTTACCACTGCCGCAGATACAGAGATTATCCATGATATCGATAACATACCCTCTTCGTCCGGGAAAGCACCTCCCCGATTTAAAGCCTCTTATCTAACGGAAGGACTTAGTCACCAAAAATATAGCTGAAATCCAGGCCGTAGGACCGCGGCGGCGCATAGGTCAGGCTGCCGAGGCCAAAATTGGATGCCAGCGGTACGCCGCCGGTAATATAGTCGTCGTGGCCGGTGAGATTGCGCCCCCACAGGGCAAATGTGCTGCGATCATCCGGTAGCTGCCAGGTCAAGCGCGCGTTGACGAAAGCGCGCTCCGGGGATATCCAGGTGCTGGCCAACCAGCTGGTGCGATCGAAGTGGCGATAGATCCGCGTGGTATACAGCAGTTCGGCGCTGGGGATAAACACGCCGTAGTCGGTGCGGTAGTAATAGTCGGCGCTGACGGCGACTTTCCAACGGGGAATATTGATCAGGCTCTCATCGGCGCGATTGACGATCTGTTGCTGGTTATCGACGAATTCAGAGGACTCCCACTCTTTGATGTCGTCGATGGTGTAGGACACCGAAGAATGAAACAGCAGGTTCGGGTGGGGTATCGCCGTCAATTCGGTCTCGATGCCCTGGATAATAGCGCTGCCCACATTATCGATAAAAGGGCTAATGGATAGCTCATCATTGGCGGTGACGTTGGTGACCTGCATATCGCTGTATTTGCTGTAAAAATAGGTAAACGCGCCGACCAGGTTGTGGTTGAAGGCCTCGAGCTTGACACCGAATTCCACGGTATCGTTGGTCTCCGGATCAAAATCCTGGGGCAAGAGCTCGCCATCGACGGTGCGGCGTATTGTCGGCTGCACCCCGCCCGAACGAAAGCCCGAACTATAAGTGATATACATCATCGCCGCATCGAAACCGTATCGATCCAGGGTTGCATCCGGTGCGGAAAAACGAAAACTGAACATCGGCGTCCAGCGGGTGGTGGTTTTCTCCCCCTCCGCACTGGCGTCAAACCTGTAGTTCCACTGGGTTACCGGTAATGCCTCTATCGGGCCGTCGTAGAAAAACAGCGCGTTGCGCTCACTGCTGACAAAATGCGAATCCGGGTTGCCGTTCATGGAGTCGGGGTCGACATTGAAATTATCGTTGCGGGTATAGCGATTCTCCCAGGTCCAGCGTGCGCCGCCGGTGAACTCGACGTGATCGGTAATATCAAAGGACAGCTGGCCAAAGACCGCCGCGGTCTGGTTCTCGGTGTTAAGGACGATTTCGTTGGTATTGCCCAGGATAGAGGGCTCGTTGAATGGGGTCGAGCTATCAAAGGGGCCGAAACTGTACTGGCGGTCGGTTTCGTCGCCGGTGGATTCCATCAGCCAGAAAAACCCGGAGGTAAACCGCACATTGCCGTTGAGGGCGACACCATTAAACTGCAGCTCCTGGGAGTACTGGTCATTGGCATACCAGTCCGTGTTAAAGCGCCCTACCAGGCTCAAGCCGGTACCGTCGAAATCCCCGCTCAACATGGCATTGGTGCGCAAATAACCGCTGATACTCTTGATCGAAAAATCGCTCAGCGCACCCACCGGCCCCAGCTGCCAATCGAGGGTAATAATTCCCAGCAGGCTGTCCGTGTTGTAGTCGCGGCCCGCCGGATTGGCCAGGTTGATGGCTCCGAGATTACCCACCTCGCGATTGACCGTGGTGCCCTGCTCTGAATAAAACTCGTCCGTGGGTAGCCCCCCCTGGGCACCCTGTGATTCACAGGTGGCTTTGGTATCGATGCCCAGCGCACCGAGTCCCACCATGGCCGGCGGCTGGTCGAAGCCGAGTTTATCCAGCACGTAGACACAGTGCTGGCCTTGCTGCCGCTGGCGGGCCCTGGAGAAGGAAACAAAAAAATCGGTGGTGAGTGCATCCGTGGTCAGCCAGCGCAGCTGGAAGATACCCGATTGGCGATCATCGTTATTCCACTCGTCGCCCTCAAGCTGGTTGGTCTGCCAGCCGTCGGCATTGATGCTGGCCAGGGACAAACTGGTGTAGAGCTTGTCCCGCACCAGGGGTACGTTAATTGTCGCCCTGGCGTCCCTGCGATTGAAGTTGCCCAGCCGGGCCGAGACCCTGCCGCCAAATTGGCCATAGGGTTTGGCCGTGGTCAACAACATGGCGCCACCGGTCACGTTTTTGCCGAACAAGGTGCCGTGGGGGCCCCGCAGTATTTGCAGGCTCTCGAGGTCGAGGATATCGAACATGGTGCCGATATTCCGGCCCTGCACCACGCCGTTGACATAGATAGCCACCGAGGGATCGAGGGTCGAGGAGACCTCGCGCTGACCGTTACCGCGAATATAGGGCGAGACCGCACGGCCGGAACCTTGCCCGCCCAGATCCAGCCCCGGCACCACCCGTTCCAGCTCCTCGATATTGGTGACACCCGCACGCTCGAGGTCGGCCGCGGTGAACGCGGAAACCGAAATTGGCGACTCCTTGAGAGTCTCCTCCCGTTTGCGCGCCGTGACGATGACCTCTTCCAGTACTAACTTGTCAATATCTTCCGGGCTCAGTTCAGCGGCAGACAGCAGGCAGCTGACCGCGACTAAACCCATTGTGCCGACGATGTGGTGAGTGTGTCCCTTCAAGCTGAGATCAATTCCCTACCGTCATGGATGTCAGCGCCGGGTCGGCCTCGATCTGCGCCCGACTGAAGGCCAACGGCCGCCAGGTTTCAGACAGGGCAGCGACCATGGAGGCTGCCTTCTCCACCACGCCGAGCCCCAGGTAGGCAAAATCGGTTTCGATGTGCTGCCCCTCATCACCGGGGCCAAAATAACGAGAGCGCTGGCTGCGCACCTTGAGGATCTGGTCCGCCAATACGCAGAAGCGATCCTGGGCGAAGGCATAACCCTGGCCGAAACCCAGCGAGCCCCAGGAATCGGCAGTCACATGGGCCGTACCGTAGCGTGTGCGCTCGATAGTGGCCGAATAGGATACCCCCGGCTTGATGCCGACATCAGGGCTACTGGATTCTATCTTGCTCGAGCAAGCCGTATTCAGCAGCGCGGAGGCCAGCAGTAACAGTGTCAGCAATGTACGTGTGTGACCGAAGCCAGACCGAATCGCATACCACATAAGGAACTCCTGTAAACTCTTGCCATGGAACGCTTGCACGGAACTACAGCGACAGCGACCAGGGAAACCGGAATCCGCTCATTGTAATATCAAACCGGCCTACTTATCATGCCGTACCGAAATAAATCGCCTGTAAGTGAACAAGCCATGCCCTCG
>JAUXCW010000257.1 GCA_030618705.1 Gammaproteobacteria bacterium
ACGAAGGTCGCCAGGGAAGGTATTCGGTCAGCAATGGTGCCGGTGATACCGCCGATATCCCTCTGCGGTAAAAAAACGAGCACGTATCCGGCAATTTCCTCACTGGCCAGGGGAGTACCGTCCATGCGCGTACCAGGGGTATCCCACCCAAGGTTCACCCCTGTATTAACGCCGTTTAGCGTACCGCCATCCGCTGGCGGCTGGATCGTAGTATCGGCCGCCGTCACGAACTGAGCATTGCCCAAGGCACTGCCACCACCCGAACCACCGCTGCAGGAGGCGAGCATAAGGGCCATTTGCAGCACAAATGCCGCGCCGGCGGAAAACTTCAAACTCGGTTCCAGCCCCACCACTCGCACCTCCTGATCCCCGATTCCCACTGCCCGACTGTTTTACCACTTAAAACTGTATACCGTTCCCCGGAACAGTGCACGACAGAATAGGCATTAAAGCTTTGCGGCTTGTAACCCAGGGTAATGAGCGCCACATGAAAACGCCAGGTCCCGCGCCGGCTGGCTTTTGCGGGTCGCATTCCCGGCCTCCCAGGGAACTTTACCGGCAATCTACAGTCATAATCTGCAATCATGACCCTTGCTAGCGCGTGCTGACGTCCCTATTATCTTGTTACGCACGTAATTAAGTTCCCCCTGCCGTTGTAGTTGCAGGGTATCGATATTCGTTCAATCCGCTCCACTGGAGGTATACATGCAGGACAAACGCTCGATGGCCCATAGTTATAGCGCCGCGCAGCCCGCCGTTGAAATCAACAAGGTGCTTAAAAACACCTATATGCTACTGAGTATGACGCTGATGTTCAGCGCCGTTACCGCGGGCATCTCCATGGCGGCCGGTATCGGCCAGGGCATGGGCCTGCTGTTAATGCTGGGCGCATTTGTCTCCATGTTTGTGGTTAATCGCACCGCCGAGAGCGGCAAAGGCATTATCTGGATTTTCGTCTTTAGCGGGCTAATGGGCGCGTCTCTCGGCCCCATGCTGAACTACTACCTGGCCATGCCCCAGGGGCCGTCGCTGGTGATGCAAGCCCTCGGCGGCACCGCCATTATCTTCTTCGCGCTCTCCGGTTACGCCCTGGTGAGCCGCAAGGACTTTTCCTTCATGGGCGGTTTCCTGTTTGTCGGCTTGCTGGTTGCGGTTATCGCCAGTATCGCCAATATCTTCCTCCACATACCGGCGCTCTATCTCGCTACCTCATCGGCAATCGTGCTGATAATGTCCGGCCTGATCCTGTTCGATACCAGCCGGATTATCCATGGCGGTGAGACCAACTATATACGGGCAACGGTTTCTCTCTACCTCAGCGTGTACAATATTTTCATCAACCTGCTGGCAATCCTGGGTATTACCAGCAGCGACTAAATCGCTGTTGTGAGTAAGGCCAGAGCCCCGCAAATACCGCGGGGCTTTTTTTGCACAGGGACGTGCTTATGCTGCGGGTACATGGATGTGCATGAGCAGTATTTGCACAGGGCGGAATCTCGTTCCAGACGGATTCCAAGCGCCTACATCCGTGTAGGCGATGTACTCACTGGCGCACGCTCCTGCTATGCCAGCACTCCCACCGTCCATAGTGGTCGTATGCTGCGGGTACATGGCGGGATTTAACCTCCGGCAGATCTCTCGCGCCCAGGATCAACACAGGCCAAACAAAGGTCGTGCAATGAATTTCTCCATCGTGGTATACGGCGCTCCCCAGCAAAGCGAAGGTGCCTGGAGCGCCTATCGTTTTGCCGAAGCGGCGATCGCCAGCGGCCACAGCATCTACCGGGTGTTTTTCTACCACGACGGAGTCTGGAACGGTACCGACAGCAACCGTCCACCACAGGATGAGCACGACCTCAACCAGCTGTGGTCGACACTAGCACAGCGGGAAAAGCTGGATCTCGTGGTGTGTATCTCCGCCGCCAAAAGGCGCGGTGTCTTTGATGCTGGCGAGGCCAGCCGCTATCAAACCCAGCCCAACCTCGCAGACGGCTTCGTCCTGTCGGGACTGGGGCAATACACCGATGCACTACTCGTGTCAGACCGCATGATTACTTTTGGTGTGTGATATGACACCACAATCGATAAAACACTTGCTCGCTATTTGCACATACCCGCCGGGACAACAGCTGAAAAACCGTGAGGCGCTGGATGCAATCCTGGCCACCGCCGCCTTTGGCCAAACGGTAAAAGTACTGTTTTGCGGCGACGGGGTTTGGCAGCTGCTGGAAGAACAAGGTGACTACACCGGCAACGACAAGCCCCTGGGCAAAAGCCTATGCGCTCTGCCCTTGTACGAGGTGAGTGAAGTCTATGCAGACCGGCAGTCGTTGGAGGAACGGGGCTTGAGCCGGGAGGACTTGTTGTCCATCGTCGAGGTAATCGATAGTGACGCAGCCCTCGGCTTGATGCGAGAATGCCAGGGACTACTGAGTTTTTAACCCATGATTCTGCATACGATCAATAAATCCTCACCCTCGCAAGCGCTGCCCCTGTGCCTGCGATTCGCCGCCCCCGGCGATATCGTATTGCTGCTGGAGGATGGCGTATGCCAGGCCGTGGTCGGTTCATCGACATGCCGGCAACTGCTAGCCGCCGAGGCCCTGCGCATTGTGGCCATTGAGGAGGATATCACCTGTCGTGGGCTCGATGGCAAGCTGCCCCCGGCTGTCGAGGTGATCGACTACAAGGGCTTTGTCGACTTGTGCTGCGAGTGTGACAAGGTGCAAAGCTGGTTCTAGTGTCTATGGCGAAACTAGCGCTGGACAGTGAGGGGTTCCTGCTCGAGCTTTCCGACTGGAGCGAGCCCGTTGCCGCGCGGCTGGCAAGGGCTGAAGATATCACCCTGAGTGACGCTCACTGGGAAATCATCCTCCTCACCCGCCAGTTTTATCAGCAATACAAGCTGTCACCGGCAATGCGACCTCTGGTAAAATATATACGCTTGCAGCTGGGTGCGGACAAGGGAAGTAGTATCTACCTGTTACGCTTGTTTCCGGGTAGTCCGGCAAAACTGATAAGTAAAATCGCGGGCCTGCCAAAACCCGACAATTGTCTTTAAACCACTCACGCCATGACCTGCGCCTATGCCTGCACAACATCCTTTCGCCCAGTACATACGCATTCTCGGTCGCGGCAAGAAGGGAAGCCGCAGCCTGAGTTTTGAAGAAGCCCGGGAAGCCATGACAATGATTGTCAGCGGCGAGGTCGAACCGATGCAACTGGGCGCGTTTCTTATGTTGCTGCGGGTCAAAGAGGAGAGCCCCGGGGAACTGGCGGGGTTCGTCACCGCCATTCGCAATAGCATCGAGCTACCCGATACGCTGCGCCCGGCCGACCTCGACTGGTCGTCCTATGCCGGTAAACGCCAACACCACCCCTGGTATCTGCTCGCCGCCCTGGCGCTCGCGGACAATGGCACTCGTGTCTATATGCATGGCACCAGCGGCCATACCGAAGGCCGCTTGTATAGCGAAGACGCGCTCAGCGAGATAAATATCCCGATCTGCCGGGACTGGGACCAGGCCGGGTGTGAATTATCGAAAAACAACTTCGCCTATATGCCGGTTGCCGCGTTTTGTCCGCCGATGGAACAACTCTTACAATTAAAGCCCGTGCTGGGCTTGCGCTCTGTCGCTAACAGTCTGGCTCGTTTGCTCAACCCGACCGGCGCAGGAACCAGCTTGAGCAGTATTTTCCACCCCCGCTACGGGGAGGCCCAGCAGCAAACACTGGCGATTCTGGGGCAGCCCAACGCAGGGATATTCAAGGGCGAGGGTGGAGAAGTAGAGCGCAAACCGGATGCCAATTGTGAACTGTTGGAGATAAACGACGGTACCCCCCTGCGCCAGACCTGGCCACGCTTGCTCCAGGGTCGAGCCGAAAAAACCGCCACACCCGACACACGGGCATTGTTAGATTTGTGGCGTGACGATACTGTCGACGATTACGGTCGCCAGGCCGTTCTGGGCACACTGGCGATTGCACTGAAGGTTCTGACCGTAGCGGAAGATATGACAGACGCCCTGAAGTGTGCAGAAGTTGTCTGGGAATCGAGAAACCGTTCACGCCTGTGATGTTTCATTTTGCCGCCACCAATTCCCGGCACTACTCTTATTGCTAAGCGAATCAGCAAGGTATCTCCGGTTGGCAAACGCAAACCTACAACTCAATCCCCTGCGCAATAACGAGCGCGTGTTCAAGAAAAATGCCCAGTGGTACTTCCGCACCCGGCAGGAAACCGACCGGGGCCCGTTTATCGACAAGCAGCAAGCCTATTGGGCTCTCGCCAAGCATATCCGCCAACAGTGTAGCTATCGCTAATTTATTTACCTTATTAAACAGATAGTTACAAATATAACATTATAATTAACATTAATATATAAAAGCGCTGGACACCGCCTGGTGGCCGACATTTTCCTGCGCAAAAGCAGGATTTCCCAGTTAATACTCTCTTACACCACCATTAGAAAATGGTTATTATTCTATATATAACAATAAGATAAATACCTTATACAAAGTACTTTCTAGTTTATTCAACAAGCCAGCATCCAAACTCCGGGCTGAGCCGTGGCCTTACTTGCCGATGCCGTAACCACCCGGATTGCTTGTCTGCCAGCGCCAGGTGTCCTCGAGCATTTTCTCCAGCCCCAGGCTGGCACTCCAGTTCAGCTCAGACGAGGCGAAACCCGGGTCCGCGTAACACTCGGCGATATCGCCAGGACGCCTGGCGACGACCTCGTAGGGAATAGGCCTGCCGCTGGCCCGCTCGAACGCCGCAATCATTTCGA
>JAUXCW010000268.1 GCA_030618705.1 Gammaproteobacteria bacterium
CGTAGCGATAAATGCCCTTTTTGTCGCCGACCGCCTGGTCCATGGCCTGGCCAAAGGTGATGCCGATATCCTCCACCGTGTGGTGGTCGTCGATGTGGCGGTCGCCGGTGGCCACGATACTGAGGTCGATCAGGCCGTGCCGGGCCACCTGGTCCAGCATGTGGTCGAGAAACGGCACGCCGGTATCGAACTCGGAGCGACCGCTGCCGTCCAGATTCAATTCAACCGTAATTTGAGTCTCCAGGGTGTCTCTGCTGACCCTGGATTGCCGATCCGCCATGGCGTTCTCCGCTGTGTTGCGCAAAGGAGCGAATTATAGGTGATTCAACTGCGGATAACATCTGACATCAGCGCCCGCCTCGCTTACCATAGGCGGGTAAATTCTGACCAGGAGAAACTCGATGGGCAAAGTGCTTAAGTGGCTGGGTATATTCATTGTCGGCCTCGTCGTCATTGTCGGTATCGCGGCCGGCATTCTGCTGACCCTGCTGGATGAGGATACCCTCAAGGAAGAGCTTTCCAGGATCGCCCACGAAACCACCGGCGGCACCCTGAAAATAGACGGCGAGCTGGGCCTGTCACTCTTTCCGCAACTCGGTGTCGCGGTGGAGCGCCTGCGCTTTACCCCCCGGGATGAGTCCGAGCCCCTCGCCGCCATCGAAACCCTGCGCCTGGGGGTAGACTTGATGCCGTTGTTCAGCGGCCAGATCAACGTCGGAGAGATTACCCTCAACGGCCTGAACCTTAACCTGGTGATGGAAAAGGACGGCACCGGCAACTGGGAAAACCTCACCGTGGCTGACACCAGCACCACGCCACCTACAGCACCAGCACAGGACGAGACGAGCCCGGCCGAAGCCACCAGCCTGACCCTGGCCATCTCCCAACTGGGTATCACCGACACCGAGATCAATTTCCTGGACCAGCAGAGTGGAGACAGCTATCGCCTCAGCGAATTCAACCTCGACAGCCAGGGCGTCAACCTCACTGGCGGCAGCTTTCCGGCCAACATCCGCTTTAAAGTCAATACCAGCTCGCCACGGATGGAAATCGCCGTCGAGTTCAACACCCACCTGAGCGGCGATATGCAGGCGCAAATCTTCGAGCTGCAAGGGACCGCCGCCGATATCGTATTGCAGGGAGAGCCCACCAACGATATACCCCTGAAGGTCGAACTGGCCACCGATGCAAGAGTAGACCTGCAAAAGGATACAGCGACGCTGAGCAAGCTGGTCATCGGCCTGGAACAACTCAAACTCAGCGGCGTGATAGACGTCAGCCAACTCACCAACCAGCCCCGGGTGAAGGGAAGCCTGCAGAGCGAACCCTTCAATCCGCGTGAATTGGCCGCCACACTCAAACAGCCGCTGCCGGCATTTACCCATGCCGACGCCCTCACCAAACTGCGTTTTGCCAGCGACCTGGCCTATGGCGATAACAGCGCCCGACTCGACAACCTGAATATCGCGCTGGACGACACTCAGCTCAACGGCGGCATAGTCGTCACCAACCTGGAAAAGCAGGCGCTGTCCATCAAACTGAAAATTGACCAGCTCGACCTGGACAAGTACCAGCTGGTGGTCGAAGAAGCAGCCGCGGCTAAACCCGCTGCCGGCGCGGCCGCGCCTGCACCACAGACCGTCACGCCACTGCCTGTCCTTCCGGTAGAAACGGTCAAGGCCCTCAACCTGGATGCCAACCTCAAGGTCGGCAAACTCACTGCCGAGGGCGTGGTACTGACTGATATCGCGATGAAAGTAACGGCTAAAAACGGCCTGGTGAATATCCCCAACCTCAATGCCAAACTCTACCAGGGCACCACCGATTTCACCGCCTCCATCGATGTGCGGCCCAAACAACCGCAGTGGAAGTTCAGCGGCGATATCGCCAAAGTACAGGTCGCACCGCTGCTCAAAGCCACCAGCGAAGATCTCGACTGGATCGAGGGCAGCTTCAACTTCAAGGGTCAACTCACGGCCCGGGGCAATACGGAAACCGCACTCATGCAGAGCTTGCAGGGCCCGGCCAGTTTTGACCTCAGCAACGGCGTACTGCGGGAGCTAAGCCTGGATAAAATGGTCTGCCAGGCCATCGCCCTGGTCAACGGCAGGCGCCTGAGCAAGCCCTTCGACCCGGACACCAAACTCCAGGCCATCAGCGGCACCCTGCAATTCGGCGACGGCCGCCTCGACAATACCGCGTTTACCGCCGGGCTGGAAAACACCAGGGTCAAGGGTAGCGGCAGTATCGGTCTGCTCGACAACCAGGTCGACTACCGCATGGGCATCCAGATCATCGGCGAGCTCGAGGAGGTCGACCCGGCCTGTGAGGTCAACAAGCGCTACAAGGATATCTACTGGCCCTTCCGCTGCAAGGGGTCCCTCGAGGATGAGCCCTCCAAGCTGTGCGGCATCGATGAGCAACGCATGGACGAAGTCATCAAGACAATGGCCGAGGAGGAACTCAAAGGCAGGGCTTCCGACGCAATCGAGGACGGTCTCAAACGCCTGTTCGGTCGATGACCGCAGAGCAATTCCAGCGGGCCGTACTGGGCTGGTACGACCGCTGTGGCCGGGTGGACCTGCCCTGGCAGCGGGATATCAACCCCTACCGGGTGTGGGTATCCGAGATCATGCTGCAGCAGACCCAGGTGAAAACCGTCATCCCTTATTTTGAAGCTTTTATCCAGCGCTTTGCCGATGTTGCAACACTGGCGGCGGCGGCGGAGGATGAAGTATTACACTTGTGGACCGGGCTCGGTTACTACTCCCGCGCCCGCAACCTGCATACCAGCGCGCGGATAGTGCAGACGGAATATGGCGGCGAATTCCCCCGCGACCCGGAGGGCCTGCAAAAATTGCCCGGAATCGGCCGCTCCACCGCCGGTGCGATTACCGCTATCGCCTGGCGCCGACCCGCGGCGATCCTGGATGGCAACGTTAAACGCGTACTCGCCCGCTTTTACGCCGTGCCGGGTTGGCCCGGCCGCGGCGATGTGCAGAAAACGCTCTGGCAACACGCCGAGGAATTAACCCCCAGAACCCGCGTCCACCACTATACCCAGGCCATGATGGATCTGGGGGCGACCCTGTGCACCCGTGGCAAACCGCGCTGCGGGGATTGCCCACTAGCGACCCATTGCCTTGCCCGACAGCTTGACACCATTGCAAACCACCCCGGCAAAAAACCCCGCAAGACCCTGCCGGTGCGCCAGGCCCGGATGCTGATTATCGAGAACCAGCGCGGCGAAGTCCTGCTGAAAAAACGCCCGCCCACCGGCATCTGGAGCGGATTGTGGATTTTCCCGGAGCTCGAGCAGGACATCGAGCCGGGGCAATACTGCCTGGACACCCTGCAAGGCGAAATTATCGACAGCGAGTACTGGCCGTCCTTGCGCCATACCTTTAGCCACTACCACCTCGATATAGAGCCCCTGCACCTGGTGGTGGAAGTGAACAGCCAGCAAACAATGGAAGCCGGACAGGCGCTCTGGTATAACAGGCAGCAACCACAAGCCGTCGGCCTCGCCGCCCCGGTGAAGAAACTAATGGAGCGTTTGCCCGCCGCTCCCTGATCGAGGAAGTCCCATGTCGCGAACCGTCATGTGCAGGAAATACCAACAACAGCTCGAAGGGCTGGAAGCCGCGCCCTACCCCGGCCCCAAGGGCCAGGAAGTGTTCGACAAGGTCTCCAAGCGCGCCTGGGGAGAGTGGCTGAAGCTGCAGACCATGCTGATCAACGAAAAGCGCCTGAATGTGCGCGATCCCGATACCCGATCCTACCTCAGCCAGCAGATGGAAAAGTTTTTCAACAACGAGGAGACCGAGGCGGTAGAGGGCTACGTGCCGCCCCCTGCCTGATCGGCAACCCCGACAGATGGCCGCCCGCTGAACGCAGCCCGACTGACTGAGCAGCCCCACTTGACTCCAACCGGGTCAAACGCTTTAATACGCGCCTCGTGCCGCACAGGCACTATGCATCGAAAACCGACGCCACAAGCCGACCCTTTTCGATGCACTCGCCCAGGTAGCTCAGTCGGTAGAGCAGGGGATTGAAAATCCCCGTGTCGGTGGTTCGATTCCGCCCCTGGGCACCAATTAAATCAATGACTTACGATTGCTCCACCTTCCTTATGCCGCCTTTGTCGCACTACGCTACCCGTTCCACACACTCGCGCCCTATCAGGCTACTGACGGACTGTTGGGTTGGCTGTCTTCAGTCAATCATTGCATGGCCTCGTCGAGCGAGCATCTCATTCTTGTTCTTGCTATGGCGTCCAGAATAATCTTCGCAGCAGGCAAGCCTTTTGCCGCAGCAGGCAGTGTGGCGATATACCCCCGTACCACCATAGCTATACGCTCTGCTTTTACTCCTCTCTCGCAAAACCAAACTGCTTCCGCTTCTGGATAAGCCCAACGCCCCGCATCAATAACCCCAGCAATATAAGCATTAGCTGCCACCGGGTCGTTATCTATGGCATAGGCTAGGTCGTCGATTCCTGCATAAATATTCAGAGCTTCGGCCGCAAACACTGAACCCGCCAACGTAAGCGAAAGCAAAAATAACCTCATTATCCACCCCCTACTTTCTCCACAAATAGATTATCACTAAGCCTAGTGTTTGAGCATTTGAAAAAAGGCGGCGCATCTGGTTGATTGCGTACTCCAACACAACCAAAGTGA
>JAUXCW010000210.1 GCA_030618705.1 Gammaproteobacteria bacterium
TCTGCATCACTCACCCGGGCGACCAGTTCCTGTAGCTCGATGGCATCGTCGCCAAAGCTCAGCTCGCCCTTTATCGCCAGCGCCTCGGCGGGCAGGTCGGCGACTTCGAACAGGGCGCCAATCTGGTCCAGCGGGCTTACCGTGGCGTCGATAGCCAGATTCTGGCCATCCAGTTCAAGCTCTGCCCGGGTGTGTATCTTGTCGATATCGCCTTCGATTTGTAGCTGTCCACCATCGTCAGTCTGGCTCACGTCGGCTTTCAACTGCAGCGGCCCGCTGATCGGCAGCGAGAGGCCGGCTAACTCGATGACATCCGCCACGTCCGCCGAGCTGATCACCGCGGTCAGCATGGTGCCGGTCAGGTCTTCCAGGTCGGCTATGCTGCCCTCCGTTTGCAGCTCCAGCGGTCCAAGGGAGGCGGCCAGGGTAAAGTCGACAGCTTCCAGGGCCTCGAGTTGCTCGCGGGGGCCGATCTCCCCGTTCAGGACCAGTTTTTGCTTGAGCACTTCGCCAGCGCCGGTCAAACCCAGCATGCCGGAGTCATTGGGTTTGAGCATCAACTCATCGATTCGGACAATCTGGTCTTCCTGCTCGGGTGCCCGCTGGGTCAAGGTGATATTACTGATTTCGACAAGGTGTACCATCAAGGGCAGGCCGCCCCCGTCGTCGCTTTCGGCGCTGGAGGGTTCCGGGGCGGCATCCTCGCCACTACCCATATCCAGGTTGGATTCACCCTCGGCATTGCTCTCCAGCAACAAGTTCACATCCCGCAGCTGTACGGATTCCACCTGGATGGGGCCGTTGATCAATGACCAGAGATTAACCCGGGCAGCGGCGTAGCCAACCTCCGCCATCAGCGGTTCGGAGCCCCAGTCGGCGTTAGCCAGGCTGATTTCCCCCAATTCCAGGGATGGTGCCGGCAGCAATGACAGTTGCATCGGGCCCGCCAGCTTGAAATCGCGCCCCAGTAGCTCCGATACCCGGGTTTCGATCGCGGGGCGGTAGCGGTTGAGATCGGCAAATTGCAGGTACAGTACGATTGCCACCAATATCGCCAGGAATAGGAGGGCAATACCGGCCAAAACGCGGGGGATAGACATATTCAACTCCTTTTGCTCAGCGGTCTGGCAGAATAAAACACCTCCGCGGGGAAATCCATGTTTGCCCGCAGTCGTAATCGATTTCGGGAATCGATTCCAGGCGACTGTGTGCCTGGCCCGGGCCATGGAATCTGTCGAAGTTTTAAGTATGCAAGACGTACGCGCACGATTATAGTTGGCAGCGCTTTTTAGGCGGGCAGAAGATTCTCGCGGATTCGTTGGATAGTGCTATAGAGGAAATCGACATGGCTTTTAAAGGGAAAGTGGCGTTAATCACCGGCGGCGGCAGTGGCATGGGGCAATTGGCAGCCCGCAACCTGGCGCAGCAGGGGGCGAGTGTCGCTGTGCTCGATGTCAATGAGGCGGGAATGGCCGAGACAGCCGAAGGGCTACCGGGTATCAAGCCCTTTGCCATCGATATTACCGATACCGATGCGGTCGTGGCGACGGTGCAGGCGGTGGAGTCGGAGTTGGGCCCTATCGACAGGGTCTGCAACGCGGCCGCGATCATGCCCTTCGGCAAACTGCTGGAGCAGGATGCCAGGGTGCAGCTCAAGCTGATGGATATCAATTACGGCGGCCTGGTGAATATCGCCACCGCCACCCTGCCGGGTATGGTAGCCCGCGGCAGTGGCGACTTTGTTAGTTTCGCTTCGATGGCAGGCATTATTCCCGGTTTGCTGATGGGCGGCTACTGTGCGACCAAGTCCGCAGTGGCGATGTATACCGAGATTCTCTACCACGAAAACATCAATAGCGGTGTGCGCTTCGTCTGTGTTTGCCCGCCGGCCGTGGCGACGCCACTCTGGAAGCAGGCCCATGATACGGTAATGCCCAAGCTGATATCGGAAGCGCCCAGCCTGCAGCCTGAGGAAGTGTTGGCCGATATCGAACAGTGCCTTGAGACGGGGAAATACTACTCCATGCCCGGCAAACAGACTCGTCTCGGCTATGTTATGCGACGTTTCCTGCCCAACCTGGTGTGGAAAAACGTGCATAAAGTAGAGGGCTTCTAGCCCATTTAAACCGGCCCTACTTCCCACCGCTATTGTCAGTCGTTGCATGGTGCTATGCTGGGCCTCTGTACCGGCTTGCTGAGGCAGTTTTATGCGTTCGCTATTCTGGTTTATGGCATCCACCTTGTTATTTGCCCCCGCCCTTGCCGGCGCGGCCCCCTGCCGCGACCACAACCCCCAGCGCAATGCCTATTTCGGCGACCTGCACGTCCATACCGCGTTTTCCCTGGATGCGATCATGCAGGATACCCGCACGGATCCGACGGATGCCTACCGGTATGCCCGTGGCGAGGCCATCGGTATTCCGCCCTATGGCGATGACGGCAAGCCGTTGCGCATGGTTGTGATCGGCCGGCCGCTGGATTTTATGGCGGTGACCGACCACGCGGAAATGCTCGGCGAGACGCGCATGTGCCATACCGAGGGCATGGACGGGTACTGGTCGCCCTACTGTATGGGTTTGCGCTGGATCCCTCGCTGGGCAGGCATTCTGTTTGCGCGCACCGCGAGCCAGGCGGAAAGACTCGGCATGTGTGGTGACGATGGCGAGGTGTGCCTGGAGGCGAGTCGCGGACCCTGGCAGGAGACCATCGCCGCCGCGGAAGCGGTTAACAACCCGGACGGTGATTGCGGCTTCACCAGCTTTATCGCTTACGAGTGGACGGGGGCCGCCTATCCCGAGAGTGGCCTGGTGGCCAACCTGCACCGCAACGTGATTTTTCGCAACAGTGAAGTGCCGGATCTGCCGATCAGCTTTGTCGAATCCAAAAACGCGCCCACGCTATACGACCAGCTTGATGCCGGGTGTGCCGGTGAGGGCAAGGGCTGCGACGCGGTGGTTATCCCCCACAACTCCAATATCAGTCTCGGCCTGATGTTCCAGGAGGTGATGCCCGACGGTGTGGCCATTACCGCAGAAGACGCGGAACAGCGCGCGCGCTACGAGACCCTGGTCGAGATCATTCAGCACAAGGGGGCGTCGGAGTGCTATTTCGGCTCCCAGCCGATCATGGCCCAGGACGAACTCTGCGACTTCGAGCAATTGCCCTGGAACAGCTTTGCCGGCAATACCTTTGAGTCCATGCGCGAGCCGATCCAGCCCAATGCCGGTATGCTGCGGCAGGTGCTGCATCGCGGCCTGCAGCAGGAGGCAAAAATTGGCGTCAACCCGTTCAAGTTAGGTGTCATCGGCAGCACCGACACCCACCGCTCGCTGGGAGGCGGCGTCGAGGAATACGACTTCCCCGGCCATGGTGGCGCGGGTAACGCGGCGGTGGAGGAGGATACTCAGGGCTTGACCGATCAGTGGGAATTCAATCCAGGTGGCCTGGCGGTGCTCTATGCCGAGGAGAACAGCCGCGACTCATTGTTTGACGCCATGCAACGGCGGGAAGCATACGCCACCAGCGGGCCGCGTATGCAGGTACGCTTTTTCGCCGGTGCCGAATTACCAGCGGACTTGTGTGAGCAGGCGGATTTCGTCGAACAGGGGTATCGCCGTGGCGTGCCCATGGGTGGAGATCTGGGCGGGCTGGAGCAAGCTCCCCGTTTTGCGGTGTCTGCGCTCAAGGATGTCGGCGTGGCAAGGCACCCGGGCACGGATCTGCAGCGTGTGCAAATCATCAAGGGCTGGGTCGATGACAAGGGTCAATCGCAGCAGAAGATCTACCAGGTGGCCGGGGATCCCGACAACGGTGCTTCGGTCGATTTGAGCACCTGCGAAACCCGCGGCGAGGGCTTTAAAAAGCTGTGCACAGTGTGGCAGGATCCGGAGTTCGAGCCCCGGCAGCGCGCTTTCTACTATGCCCGGGTTGTCGAGAACCCCACTTGTCGTTGGAGTACTCGTATCTGCAATGCGCAGAAAGTCGATTGCAGCAAGCCGGATAGCCTGACGGACGAAACACAAATTTGCTGTGAGGCCAAACTCAAGAAGACAGTACAGGAGCGTGCATGGACATCACCGATATGGTACACCCCGTAATCATCAGGCGAAGCCGGCTCCTGTTTGTTGCCTGCGTGCTGGGGGCTGGTCAACTCCAGGCGCAACTCTTTGTGCCCATCGATATCAACAGCAATCTCCATGATCTTGATATTGAGGTGACCAAAAATCAATTTGGCACCGAAGTTCAAGTTGGCATACACAATAAAGAAGCATTCGAAGTGGAGTGTACGGCACATTTCAACAATGGCCCGCAGACCCCGATTGAGCGTCGCGCTGTGGTCAAAGCGGGAAAAACAGGGCAGATGATGGCGCCTTTATTCCGCGAAGTGACACGAGTCAACGTCGACCTGAGCTGCGACCGACGCGATAAGCCCGAATAACCGCCGTCAGCTGCGCATTTTTGTCAGGGCGGCCAATATGCGGTTGGCAAATTTGCTATAGGGTGGGGCCAGCAATTTAGTCATCGAGAAGTTGGCCTGGTAGAACACCGGGCGCAGTTTTGAGAACGTGGCAAACCCCTCGTAGCCATGGTAGTGGCCCATGCCGCTCGGCCCCACGCCGCCAAAGGGCAGGTCGTGCTGGGCGACATGAAACAGCGCGTCGTTGACACAGACCCCGCCGGACATGATGCGGTCGATATAGCGCGCCGCCAGAGCCTTGTTGTGGGTGAAGGGGTAGAGCGCCAGCGGTCGGTCGCGCTGGTTGACATAGTCGATGACTTCCCTTGGGTCACTGTAGGTGAGCACCATGAGCAGGGGGCCGAAGGTTTCCCGCACGCGGATGGTCATCTCCTCGGTGGTATCCATGACCAGGTACATGGGAAATTTTCGTTCCGCCACATTGATTTCCTGGTCGCCACAGAGGTTGACCAGGGTGGCGCCCTTGTCGCGGGCGTCCTCGAGGGTATCGCGCAGGCGCACCAGCGAGCGGTCGTCGATGATCGAGGTATAGTCCGCGCTATTGATATCCGGCAGGTGTTTTTGTGCGTAGGCACGGGCCTGTGCCACAAACTCATCACGCTTTGACTCGTGGACGAAGACGTAATCGACATTGGTGCATATCTGGCCGGCGTTGAATTGCTTTACAAACAGGATGCGTTCAACGGCCTTATCCATCGGGTAGTCGGGGTCGATTACAGCCGGCGCCTTGCCGCCGAGTTCCAGTACCACCGGGGTAAGGTTTTTCGCCGCCGAGGCCATCACCGCGCGGCCGGTCTGGCCCGAGCCGGTAAAGATCAGGGAGTCGAGGGGCAGCTGCGAAAACTCGATGCCGATACTTCCGGTCTCCTCAAAGAACTGTAGTTTTTCCGGTGGGAAGTATCGGCTACAGATATCGATAAGCAGCCGCGACAGGGCGATAGAGTTTTCTGACATTTTAACCATGGCGCGGTTGCCGGCGGCAAACACGGCCGATAGCTGGCTAAAAGTCAGGTTGAGGGGGAAATTCCAGGGAATGATCAGGCCGACAATGCCCAGTGGTTGCGGGATCACCCGGTTTTTCCCGCCCATAAACATGGTCTTGTCGATATGCCGGTGTTGTACCTTCATCCACTTCTTGAGCTGCTTGACGGTGTCGTTGATGCCGTCGGTCACGGTGATGATCTCCGCGAACAGGGTTTCCTGGCGGGAGCGGTTCCCATAGTCCTGGTTGATCGCCGCGATGATATCCTCGCGGTTTTCGTTGATCATTTTTTTCAGCGTCAGTAAGTCCTCGACCCGCTGTTGGTGATCGGGTGTCGGGTTGTCGAGAAAACTCTGGCGTTGCCGGGCCAGGCAATCCGCCAGCATGCCGGCGCTTGTGGCGTGATTACTGGTGCGGTACCCGGTGCTGTCTATTGCAATATCTTCGGTGTCAGCGGTATCCGCTGCGTTGAGGGTATCCATCGGCCTGTCCTCGTAAGCAAGTACTATTGGATGGAGCTTACCATAGGCACGCTGCGACCTGTATACGTGGTAGGCCATAGCCGGTGACTGCTCAAGAGCATAGCGGTCGAATAAATTCGACCGATCTCTGACTACAACTGGTCGGCGAAATCATAGGGCGAATATTCGGCACATGCCCCGTCGCCAAGGGCCCGGTATTCATCCTCGTCCCAGAAATCCCCGGTCTGGTAGCTCAGCAGAAACAGGCC
>JAUXCW010000331.1 GCA_030618705.1 Gammaproteobacteria bacterium
CGGCATCGGCCAGGTCAACGGCGCCTCCGGTATGCGCTCCTATTGTCACGCCATGCCAGTACAGGTCGATCGCTCCAAGGGCAAGCAGGCGGCGGGCATGTACCCCAAAAGCATCAAGAGCGATGCCGGCTTCCAGAAATTTATCAAGTTTCTCTACGGCACCAGCTTCGGCCGCAAACTGGCAATGATGCGCCTGCCGTTCTAGTCCGGCGCAACGCCGCTAAAAAACCGTCTGGGATTCTCCACCAGCATGGTGTCGATCTGCTGCTGGCTGGCGCCGGCCTCGAGCAGGCGCGGGATGATGTGGTCGTGGATATGGGTGGGATTGAAAAACACCTCCGGGTCGACATTGTCAAGTATCTCGCGGGGGAAGGGCTCGCCCCGGGTGCACCAGACTGAATCGTGGGACATGACCAGTTGCCGCTCTCGACCCCTGGCGAGCAATGCCAGCAGGGAGGCGATGCGTTGCTCATCCGGCATGAGTATATCCAGGCCAAAGCGATCGAAGCCCAGGTAGGAACCCTTGTCGAGAATCGACAGGTGGTAATCGAGATCGGCGCTACCGCAACTGTGGCCGATAATCAGCTTGTGGGGCGCCACCCCGGCATCGAGAAAAATTTTCTGCTGCTCCTGCCCCATGGTGCCCTGGTCAGTGTGGGTGGTAATCGGCGCGCCGGTTTCCACGGCCGCCATCGCCGCCGCCTGTAATACCAGGTGTTCATACTCACTGATCTCGCCGACGCCGGTGGCGACCTTGATAATGCCGGCTTTTATCCCGGTATCACCGATGCCGACGGTCAGCTCGCGAATAAACAGCTCCGCCATCGACTCCAGTGCCGTGCCCAGGGTTCGGCGAAAATGCCAATAGGCCGCCCCACCCTCATCCTCCTTGTAAAGACCGGTGGCGCAGATAATATTGAAGCCGGTTAGCGAGGCCACCTCGGCGGCGAATACGACATCGCGACCGAGGTCATTGGGGCAGGGATCGAGCATGGAGCGAATGCCTCGATCCTGCATCGCCTGGATCTTGTCGTGGCAAATCGACAGCATATCCCGGCGCGAGGGCCCCGGGTGCAGGGTATCGGCCTCCCATCCCGGATAGCCGATCAGCAAATGCTCGTGCATCAGGGTGACCCCTAACCCGGCCAAAGGAATCGGCCCACACACTGTATTGACCTGTTCAACGACCATCAGCCCACCTCTCTTTACGGTTGCTCGAATCCAACACTGCCTCATTGTGCCCGCTGTCGAAGGGAGTACGCAAGCAGTGGTTCACCACCCCGTTGCTATGCTATGTTTCGGGTATCAACGTAAGTAAACTGCACGAGACAATAGCGGATAAAATATGGCGAACACGATCACGGTCAATGGCCAGTCACACACAGTCGATATCGAGGAGGATATGCCGCTGCTGTGGTATCTCCGGGATATTCTGCAACTGACCGGCACCAAGTATGGTTGTGGCGCGGGCCTGTGTGGCGCATGCACCGTACATCTCGATGGCCGGGCCATTCGCGCCTGCACCACACCTGTCGAAATGGCCTTCGGTAAGGCGGTGACGACCATCGAGGGCCTGTCGGAACAGGGCGACCACCCGCTGCAAAAAAGCTGGCGGCAACTGAGCGTACCGCAATGCGGCTATTGCCAGCCCGGGCAGTTGATGAGCGCCGCGGCACTGCTGGCGAGCAAGCCCTCTCCCTCGGACCAGGATATCGACAGCGCCATGAGCGCAAACATCTGCCGCTGCGGCACCTACCCACGAATTCGCGCGGCGATTCACCAGGCAGCGGAGGAACAGGGCGAATGAGTATACGCCTGCACAGCCGACGTGAATTCCTCGCCCTGAGCGGTATCGCCGCCAGCGGCCTGCTGCTGAGCGCTTGCCTGCCGGAACCGGAATTCAAGCTCGAACACGGTAACGGTTTCCGCCCCAACCTGTTTGTCGCCATCGAAGCAGACGGCAGGGTCATTATCGTTGCCTCGCGCTCGGAGATGGGCCAGGGGGTTCGCACCAGCCTGCCGCAGATCGTCGCCGATGAACTGGACGCCGACTGGGAAAAGGTCGAGGTCGTCCAGGCACCCGGGGATAAACACTACGGCAACCAGGATACCGATGGTTCCCGAAGTATTCGCAATCACTACCACCGGATGCGTGAATTCGGCGCCACCGCCCGCTTTCTATTGATATCCGCAGCGGCACAGCAATGGGCGGTGCCTGTAGAGGAGTGCAGTACCGGGCCCAATCACGTATTACACGAAAAATCCGGCAAACAACTCGACTATGGTGCGCTGGTGGTTGCGGCCCGGGCGATCGAATTGCCCGCGGACTTCAAACCAGCGCTGAAAGACCCGGCGGATTTTCGCTTTATCGGCCACTCGGTTCCCCATGTCGACCATGTGGCAATCACCACGGGTGAGGCCCGTTACGGCACCGACACACAATTACCGGGCATCCTGTACGGGCTAATTGCCCGCTGTCCCGTGGTCGGCGGTCGCGTTGATAAGTACCAGGAAGACGCCGCCCGGGCAGTGAAAGGGGTCGTCGAGGTTATCGAGATTCCGGGACGCAAGGGTCCGCCCGGGTTTCATCCCCTGGCCGGGGTCGCGGTGATCGCCGATAACAGCTGGAGCGCCCAGCGCGGTCGTGCGGCGCTGTCTATAGAGTGGGACTATGGCGACAATGCCACCGACGACAGTGACGCCTATATAGAAAAGCTGCGCGCCGGCAGCCGACAACCCGGCCAGGCGGTACGCGACCAGGGCAATGTCGATAACGCTTTTAGCGGGACCAGCAAGCTTGTCGAGGCGGAATATATCGTTCCCTACCTGGCCCACGCGACCATGGAACCCCCCGCGGCCACCGCCTGGTATCGGGACGACTATTGCGAGGTCTGGGCGCCGACCCAGAACCCGCAGGGTGCGCGCCAACAGTTGGCCTCGTACCTGGACCTGGACGAAGACGAGGTCAGCGTCAATGTCACCCTGCTCGGCGGCGGCTTCGGCCGCAAATCCAAACCCGATTTTATCCTCGAGGCGGCCTGGCTCAGCCGTGCCGTCAAGGCCCCGGTCAAGCTCACCTGGAGCCGGGAAGACGATATCCAGCACGACTACTACCACGCCGCCAGTGCCCAATACCTGAAGGCGGGCCTGGCGGAGGATGGTCAACCGGTAGCCTGGCTACATCGCTCGATCTACCCCGCAATCGGCACCACTTTCTCCGATGAGGCCAGCAACCTCGACGAACTCGGCCTGGGCTGCGTCGATATGCCCTATGCGATCCCCAATATCCGCATCGAGGGCGGCGGCCCGGAGGCTCATTTACGTATCGGCTGGCTGCGCTCGGTGGGCAATATCCAACATGCTTTCGCCATCAATTCCTTTGCCTGCGAACTGGCCCATGCCGCCGGGCGCGACCCCGGCCAATACCTGCTGGACTTGATCGGCCCGGGCCGCCTGGTCGATCTGGGCGAAGAAACCCGCTATGGCAACTATGGCATGCCGTTGGCGCAATACCCCATCGATACCGGGCGATTGCGCCACGTCACCGAGCAGGCAATGAAAGCGGCTGACTGGGGTAACAAGCTGCCGACCGGACACGGCCTGGGTATCGCCGCCCACCGCAGCTTCCTCAGCT
>JAUXCW010000019.1 GCA_030618705.1 Gammaproteobacteria bacterium
ACCCCGTATTAACCGGTGGTGCCGCCCGCAGCGGCAATCGCATGGCCTTGCAGAATATAAGCCACCGATTGAAGGCCTTGTACGGGTCGGAGGCCAGGGTCGAAATCGAGCGGCGGGAAGCGAGCTTCGCAGTGTCGATCGCCTACCCGACCGGGGGCATGGATCTGGTGGCGGTATGAGTCGTTCAGTCTTTATCGTCGATGATGAACCGCTGGCGCGGGCCCGCCTGGGACGGTTGCTGCAGGATATCGATGGTTTTGCGCTGGTGGGAGAGGCGGACAACGGCGCCGAGGCGCTGCGGAGAATGCCGGAGGCACAGCCGGATATCGTGCTGATGGATATTCGCATGCCGGTTATGGATGGTCTCGAGGCCGCTTCCCGGCTCGCCGGGCTGGAGGCGCCCCCGGCGATTATCTTCTGTACGGCTTTCGATGAATATGCGCTGTCGGCGTTTGACGCCAGTGCGGCGGCCTATCTGTTAAAGCCGGTGCGGCGAGAGCAATTGGCAAAAGCGCTGCAGCGCGCGCTGTGCCTGACACAGGCGCAAATAGGAGCGCTGCAAGGCCATAGTGAGTCCAGCTCCACGCAAAAAGCCCACTTGAGCGCCCGCTCGCAGCGTGGTGTTGAACTCATTCCGCTGGCGGAGATCCGCTGCCTGTTGGCGGACCAGAAATACGTCACCGTGGTGCACAGCGGCGGTGAGGTGTTGATCGACCGCAGCTTGAAGGAGCTGGAGCGCGAGCATGGCGAGCTGCTGGTTCGCACCCACCGCAATGCGCTGGTCGCGGTTGCCCACATCGAGGCGCTGGAGCGTTCATCCGGCGGCCAGTACCGTGTGCGGCTCTCTGGTGCCGAGCACCGACCCCTGGTCAGTCGTCGCCACCTGGGGCGCCTGCGCGACTTAATCGAGCAATTGTAGCGGCGTCATTGTATTATTTTGTCGCTATGTCCCCCCTGATTTGCCCCGAGGAGTGATCGCCGATGCTCGAAACCCTGCGTATTGCCACCCGCCAGAGTCCACTGGCCCTGTGGCAAGCCAACCACGTAAAAACCGCGCTGGAGCAGAACTGGCCCGGGCTGCGGGTCGAGATCGTGGCAATGACCACCCGGGGGGACAAGATTCTGGACACGCCGTTGGCCAAAATCGGCGGCAAGGGCCTGTTTGTCAAGGAGCTGGAAACCGCGCTTCTGGAAGGCGCGGCGGATATCGCCGTGCACTCGATGAAGGATGTGCCGATGGAGTTTCCCCCCGGCCTGGGTCTGGGGGTGATTTGCGAGCGCGAGGATCCCCGGGACGCATTCGTGTCCAACCGCTATGCATCGCTGGACCAGCTTCCCCATGGCGCCAGGGTGGGTACTTCGAGCCTGCGTCGACAGTGCCAGCTGCGCGCCCAGCGGCCGGATCTCGAAGTGCTGGACCTGCGCGGCAATGTCAATACGCGGCTGCGCAAGCTGGATGAGGACCGTTACGATGCCATTATTCTCGCCGCGGCGGGCCTGGTGCGGCTGGAGTTTTCGGCACGGATCAGTGAGTGTCTGTCAGTGGAGCAGAGCCTGCCCGCAGGGGGGCAGGGCGCCGTGGGTATCGAACTGCGCAATGATGACGTTGCTGTACTGGAATGCCTGGAGCCGCTGCGGCACCAGCTGACCGAGTACTGCGTCAGGGCTGAACGCGCGATGAATGGGAGATTGCAGGGTGGCTGCCAGGTGCCGATAGCCTGTTACTCGATTGAGCGGCAGGGGCAGCTGTGGTTGCGAGGCCTGGTGGGAGCCGTCGACGGCAGCAGGCTGTTCCGCGCTGAGGCGAGCGCGCCGATGGCCCGGGCAGAGGCGCTGGGTGAAAGCGTCGCCGCTGATTTGCTGGGCCAGGGTGCCGGCGATATTCTGCGGGAGATATACAGCGGTCAGGACAATGACTGAGCCTCTCCGGGGCAAGCTTATCTGGCTTACCCGACCCGCCGGAACCGCCGGCGATATGGGGTCGCGGTTTGAACAACTGGGGGCCAGGGTATTGAATGCGCCCGTGCTGGAAATACGCGCCCTGCCCGCTGGCCATCCGGCGCTGGCAGCGGCCGCTGAGCTGGCGGGGGGGCTGGGGAATTACCGCCATGTGCTGTTTATCAGCGGCAATGCGGTGAACCATGGTATGCCCCTGCTCAAGCGTCAATGTCCGGTCTGGCCACCGTATACGCGGGTCTACGCTATCGGTAAGTCGACCGCCCGGCTGCTGGAAAAGCACGGGCTGGAGGTGCTGCAACCCGCGGCTGCCCGGATGAATTCAGAGGGCTTGCTGGAACTGCCCCAATTGCAGTCGATCGCGGCTGACAAGGTATTGATCGTGCGTGGTATCGGTGGGCGTGAACACCTTGCGCGGGCTCTTCGCGACCGGGGTGCCGGGGTCGACTATCTGGAGGCCTATCAGCGCGTCAAGTCTGGTACACTAGCCGATGAGATAAACCGCCAGCTCGGTGCGGGTTCCGTTGATTATATCGTGGCCGCGAGTGGCGAGACCGTCACCAGTATTGTCGATCTGGTCGATCGCTCAATACAGGGGCAGTTAAAGGCGGTAGCGATTGTGGTGCCCGGTGCGAGAGTCGCAGAGATTGCTCGTCGAGCGGGGTTCAAGCGGGTAGTGGAGGCGCTGAACGCCGGAGAGGACACCATGGTTGGAGCAGTACTGGAAGCGACTCTAGAACAGGGGTAATCAAGTGAGCACGGACGAGAATTCCAAGGACAACGCCAACTCGGCGGTTGCCAGGCAAAAAGCGGCCGAGACGGCGACAACACCAACACCAAAACCAAAACAAAAACCATCAACGACCGAGGCGGCTAAAACCGCTAAACCATCTGTGGCTCCGGAGCCAGCCGGGTCGGCCAAACCGGCCAAAGGCAAAAAGCCAGCCCCGCCGCGTAAGCCCGCGCCCCCACCACGCAAGGGCGGTATACTCGCCGTGTTGGCATTCTTGCTGGCGCTGGCGGCCCTCGCCGGCACGGCTTATCAATGGTATCTGCAACAGCAGGCAGCGAAGCAAGTACAGCCCGAGGTCAAGGCCTGGCTGCCGGATGTGGAACAACTGTCGGCAAAACTTGAATCCAGCATGGATTCCCTGGGCAATGAAATTGGCGATGCGCGCCAGCAGGCCCAGGCCAGCAGCCAGCAACTGGACGGTGAGATCGAGAAGCTTTCCCGCGACAGCGTGGCGCTGTTGAGCCAGCTTTCGGAGCTCGGTCGCACCGATCGGGACGATTGGCAGTTGGCCGAGGTGGAGTACCTGTTACGGATGGCGCACCAGCGAGTCGTTATGGGGGGCGAGCTGAAAAGCGCCGCGTCCCTGCTCGCCAACGCCGACAATATCCTCAACGACCTGAATATGGCGGGTTTGCACATGGTGCGCAAGCAGGTGGCCCGGGACCTGGTTGCCGTGCGCGCAGCGGCGGAGCTCGATATCGAGGGAATTTATCTGCGCTTGCAGGCCTTGCAGGAGCAGGCGTCCTCGCTACCGTTTTTCGGTATGCCACTCATCGATGCGCCGGAGCATTCGGTGCCGGCCGCCGCGGGCGACGACTGGCAGAGCACCCTGGACAAGGGTTGGCAACAGGCCGTGGCCAAATTCAAGACCCTGGTCGTCGTGCAGAAACAACAGGGGGAGGTCAAACCGCTGTTGTCGGAAGCCTGGCAAAAGCTGGTGCGCGAACGGCTGGCGCTGAATCTGGCCCAGGCCAGGAATGCACTCATTCTGCAGCAGCCGGCAATTTACCAGAGCGCCCTCGACAGTGCGCAGAAGTTGGTGAAGAAGCACTTCCTGGCTGACAGTCCTTCCACGCTCACCATGCTCGCTGACCTGGATATCCTGCAGAGGGAAACTATCGTGCCGGACCTGCCGGATATTTCCGGTTCCCAGGAGGCTATTCGCGCCTATATCGACCAGAAATACCAGGCCCAGGAGCAAGTAGCCCCGCTAGCGGAGCAGGGGGCTGAGCAATGAGACGCCTTTTCCTGGTATGTTTACTGGCTCTGGTGGTCGGCGCGGTGTTGGTCGGCCTGCTGGAAAAAGAGCCGGGCTATATTTTGATAGCCTATGGCCAGACCACCATCGAAATGAGCGTATGGGCCGGTATCGGTCTCGCCCTGGGTGGGTTCTTTTTGCTCTACCTGCTTATGCGTGGCTGGCGGGCGACCCGGCGCATGCCCCGCAAGGTTGGCAGCTGGCTCGATAGCCGTAGCCTCAGGGTCAGCCATAATCGCACGAATCGCGGCCTGATCGCTTTTATCGAGGGGAGATGGGGGCGAGCGCGTAAAAGTCTGGTGCAAGTGGCGGAGCGTTCTGATGCGCCGCTTATCTATTACTTGCTGGCGGCCCGGGCCAGTCATGCGCTGGGCGAAGACAAGGAGCAGGAGAAGTTTCTCCAGAAGGCGGAGCATAGTACCTCCGGTGCTGACCTTGCGGTGGGCCTTACCCAGGCCGAGTTGCAACTCGACAGGGGTCAGCTCGAGCGCGCCCTGGCCACGCTTATGCGGGTCCGGGCCGTTTCCTCTTCGCATCCGGTCGCGCTCAAGCTGTTGGCTCAAACCTACGAGGGCCTGAGGGACTGGCCGCAGCTGCGCAAATTGTTGCCGGATTTGCGCAAGGCGGACGTATTGAATGATGTTGAAATGCAGCAACTCGAGCGCAGGGTTTACGTCGCCTTGCTGCAGGAGGCCGGTGCCCAGCCCGGCAGCGCCGCCGAGCTGGAAAAAACCTGGAAGCAGCTTCCCCGTCACCTGGCTAACGACCCTGATATGGCGAGCCAGTATGCCGGGCTGTTATTGCAAGCCGGAGCTCAGCAACAGGCGGAGAAATTTCTGCGCAAGACCCTGCATAAAACCTGGGATGACAGCCTGGTGCATTGCTACGGCCTGGTCAGGGCTGAAGACCTGTCCGGGCAGGTTCAGACTGCCGAGAAGTGGCTCGAGGAACGGCCGAACAGTGCCGAATTACTGCTCTGCCTGGGGCGTTTGTCCGCCGCGGCCGGTGCCGACGAAAAAGCCCGCTCCTATTTTGAGTCGAGTTTAAAACTAAATAGAAAGCAGGAAACCTGTGCAGAGTTGGGGCAGCTCCTGGCGCGGATGAACCAGCCCGAGGAAAGCATTAAGTATTTCCAACAATGTTTCAGCGGGCCCTCCGGCACGGCGCGACTGCCTGCTCCGGGACACCAGGTAATGGTTTGATTGAAGGCCAGGCCGATGTTGCCGACTTTTTGCAAGCGCTAGTCAGAGGTTGTTCGCGCTACTTTTTGCCCCCCCTCATCGAGCTGAAGAACTCTTCATTGGTATTGGT
The DNA here is from genome assembly GCA_030618705.1 of Gammaproteobacteria bacterium. GTDB lineage: Bacteria > Pseudomonadota > Gammaproteobacteria > Pseudomonadales > JAHEGP01 > JAHEGP01. Next base: position 5,319 of record JAUXCW010000019.1, read on the forward strand.
CTTGCGCAGCTTGTCGAGTAAAAATTCGATCGCCGGCGTGTCTTCCATGGAATGCAAGAGCTTGCGCAAAATCCACATGCGTTGCAGCTCATCTTCGCCGGTGAGCAATTCTTCGCGCCGGGTGCCTGAGCGACGAATATTGATGGCGGGGTAGACGCGCTTTTCCGCAATTTTTCTATCGAGGTGCAGCTCCATGTTGCCGGTGCCCTTGAACTCTTCGTAGATGACCTCGTCCATTTTTGAGCCAGTATCGATCAGGGCGGTGGCGATAATCGTCAGGCTGCCGCCCTCCTCGATATTACGTGCCGCTCCGAAAAAGCGTTTGGGTCGCTCCAGCGCATGGGCATCGACACCGCCGGTGAGCACTTTGCCCGATGAGGGCACGATAGTGTTATAGGCACGAGCGAGGCGGGTAATGGAATCGAGAAGGATGACCACGTCTTTTTTGTGCTCTGCCAGCCGCTTGGCTTTTTCGATCACCATTTCCGCTACCTGCACGTGGCGGGCGGGTGGCTCATCGAAGGTTGATGCAACCACCTCAGCGTTGGGATGAACGCCGACGGAGCGCTGCATCTCGGTCACTTCCTCGGGTCGCTCGTCGATGAGCAGGACGATCACGTGGCAATCGGTGTTGTTGCGAATAATACTCTGCGCTATGTGCTGCAGCATAATGGTTTTACCGGCCTTGGGAGGCGCGACGATCAAGCCGCGCTGGCCCTTGCCGATGGGTGCCGCGAGGTCGATCACCCGACCGGTAAGATCTTCGGTGCTGCCGTTGCCGGCCTCGAGCACCATGCGCCGATTGGCGAACAAGGGCGTCAGGTTTTCGAACAGGATCTTGGTGCGGGATTGCTCGGGCTTGGTAAAATTGATCTCGTTGACTTTCAGTAGGGCGAAGTAGCGCTCACCTTCCTTTGGCGGGCGAATTTTGCCCGATACCGTATCGCCGGTGCGTAGATTGAAGCGCCTGATCTGGCTGGGAGAGACGTAGATGTCGTCCGGGCCGGCCAGGTATGAACTGTCGGCAGAGCGCAAAAAGCCGAAGCCGTCCTGTAGTATTTCCAGAACTCCGTCGCCGTAGATATCCTCGCCGCTCTTCGCGTGTTTTTTGAGGATGGCGAAGATAATATCCTGTTTGCGGGAGCGTGCGACGTTTTCCAGGCCCTGCTCTTTGGCGATATTGACAAGGTCGGGGATGGGTTTGGTTTTCAGGTCGGTCAGATTCATAGTGGATAGCTTTAGAAGTGGGAAGGTTTTAGGTGTGTCGCGCCGGCACGGCCAGACCGCGCAGGCAGAAGATTTCCTGGGAAAAGGGTTTCCTGTCGCTCAAATACAAGTCAACTGCGAGTGATTGCGAGCCATATCAAGACAATTTGCTCGCATGGATTATTTGGGTGTTTTTGCTCGCATGGATTATTTGGGTGTTTTTGATAGAGGCGTGTGCTTTTGTGGTGACTTTATCACCGAACGGAGAATCCGTCCAGCCCGAACATGTCAAATTGTAGCCCGATTGCAAAGAATTGCAACCGGGGCCGGCAACAGCTTACAGCGAGGCTTCGACAAACTCTTTCAATTGGGTTTTGGACAATGCGCCAACTTTGGTCGCATCGACGTTGCCGTCCTTGAACATAATCAGGGTCGGTATGCCGCGAACACTGTATTTTTGCGGTGTTTCGCCGTTATTGTCCACATCCAGTTTGCAGACCTTGAGCCGGCCGCTATATTCTTCTGCAATTTCCTCGAGCACGGGTGCAATCATTTTGCAGGGGCCACACCACTCCGCCCAAAAATCTACCAGTACAGGTTGCTCGGAACCGAGTACTTCCTGTTCGAACGCGCTGTCTGTTACGTGGGTGATACCATCGCTCATTTTCATCTCCGTCGGGGCGCTGTGCACATGGGAAGGCAGCGCATAATACCATCCTTGACCAATAGATGGCAAAAATGTGCACACTACTTGCGCCGTATTTTACTATGCTTATGTCATGGTTCGACAGAAGGGAAGTAGGCTATTGGCGTCACCGGCACAATCTTTGAGCGCCCCCATTGCCGTCATTGATATGGGGTCAAACAGTTTCCACTTGCTGGTTACGCGGTGGCGGCACGGCGCTTTGCAGCCGGTTACCGCCGAGGTCGAGCGAGTACAGACAGCCCTGTTGATGGAGGGCTCCTGCTTGACGGGGCCGGCGCGGGAGAGGGTTCTCGCTTGCCTGGGTCGTTTTCGTCGCCTGGCGGATCGCCACGGCTGTGAAAGAATTGTCGCCGTTGGCACGGCGGCCATGCGCCAGGCGAGCAATGCCGATGCACTTCTACAGGCGGCCGGGAATGTGCTGGGTTGGCCGGTTGCGGTGCTCGGTGGCAGGGATGAGGCGCGGCTTATTTACCAGGCAGTCGCGACGCACTATGCGGGCACCAGTCGGGAGCTACTGGTGCTCGATATCGGCGGCGGCAGTACGGAGATGATTCTCGGGCGGGGTGAGAGCATCGAGGCGCTGGAGAGTGTAGCGCTCGGTTGTGTCAGCAGTTTGAAACAGCACTTCAATAATGGCCGCCTGGATCGCGGGCGCTTCGATGCCTGTGTGCGCTCAGCCGTGGATATCCTGCAACCCCTTGCTTGCCGGTTCCCCAACGGGCCGGATACCCGGGTGATGGGGTGCTCCGGAACGGCCCAGGCTGTGGCCGCGGTACTGGGGATCGATGGAGTTAAACGTATTCATCTCGATGAATTGCGAGACCGGATGTTGGCGCAATTTTCCAGCACGGAGCAGGTGACCTTTCCAGGCCTGGATCACTCCCGTAGCAGCTTGCTGGCTCCGGGGCTTGCCCTGTTGACCGCATTGTTCGAAGCCTTGTCGATAGAGACAATGGAGGCGGCGGATGTGGCATTGCGTGAAGGGGTGGCCATTGCATGGTTTCGCGGTGACTCGGGATTGCCGGTGGAACTACCGAGGAGAATCGCCGTCTAAGCCACCGTCTTCCCGGAGAATCAGGCCATGAGTAGAAAACGGATTGCTCTACTGGCGGTGGTAGCAATAGCAATTGCCTTGTTTTACCTGTTCGGTATCGCTGAGTATTTGAGTCTCGAGTATTTTCAGCAACAGCGGGCTTCCCTCGGCAAATATCTTTCCGCCTATCCGCTGCTCGCGCCGACGGTCTACCTCCTCGTCTATATTCTGGTAGCGGCATTGTCGCTGCCCGGTGCCACGGTGATGACCCTGGCGGGGGGCGCTCTGTTCGGTTTTTTCCAGGGCGTGGTACTGGTGTCCTTTGCCAGCACCATCGGCGCTACCCTGGCCTTTCTGTTGTCTCGCCTGTTATTCAGGGATTGGCTGCTGAACCGCTATGGTAAGAGGCTGGAGGCGATAAACCGTGGCGTCGAGAAGGATGGAGCGCTCTACCTCTTCACCCTGCGCCTGGTGCCACTGTTCCCCTTCTTTGTGGTTAATCTGCTGATGGGATTGACGCCGATTCGAGTTTGGCAGTTTTTCCTGGTGAGTCAGTTGGGAATGTTGCCCGCGACCCTGGTCTACGTCAATGCCGGAACCCAACTTGCCGGCATCACCTCCGTCGGCGACCTGCTGTCACCGATGTTGCTTCTCTCTTTCGTGATTCTGGGTATGTTTCCCTGGCTGGCCAGGTGGTCGGTCAACCGAATTCGGCAGCGACGGGAGATGAAGGGCTATGACAAGCCCGCGACCTTCGATGCCAACCTGATCGTGATCGGCGCCGGTTCCGCGGGCCTGGTGGCCGCCTTGATCGCGGCAGCCGTAAAGGCCAAAGTGGTGCTGGTGGAGAAACACAAAATGGGGGGGGACTGCCTTAACACCGGTTGCGTTCCCAGCAAGACTTTGATTCGGTCCGCGGGGGTCAAGCACCTGGTGGACGATGCGTCCCGGTTCGGCATCGAAGCGAGCGTCGCCGGGGTCGATTTTAGTCGCGTGATGTCGCGGGTACACGAAACCATTAAAACTATCGAGCCCCACGATTCGGTTGAGCGCTTTACCGAACTCGGTGTCGATTGCGTACAGGGCGATGCGGAACTGGTGTCACCCTGGCAGGTGAGGGTGGGGGAGCGGCTTATCAGCGCGCCAAAAATCATTATCGCCACCGGTGCGAGCCCGGCGCTGCCCCCCATTCCGGGGCTGGACCAGGTTCCCGGCGTCACCTCGGAAGATGTATGGCAGCTCGAGCAGTTACCGCCTCGCCTGTTGGTGCTCGGTGGTGGTCCCATCGGTTGCGAGCTGGCACAGGCCTTTGCCCGGCTGGGCTCAAGGGTGAGCATCGTGTCCCGGGCGGCAACCCTGCTGCCGCGGGAAGATGCCGATGTCACCGCCTGTATCACAGACCAGTTTGCACAAGACGGTATCGAGCTGTATACGGATCATGTGCCGGTGCGGTTTGACGCGCATGATGGAGAGTTCAGCCTGTCGGCGCGGCATGCCGGCAAGGAGGTGCGAATCGACTTCGACCGGGTATTGATCGCCGTCGGTCGCGTGGCATCGGTGACGAACATCGGCCTGGAGAAACTGGGAATTGGACTCACCGATGGGGGAACAGTCGAGGTAAACGACTACCTACAGACGGCAATGCCCTCTGTCTATGCCTGTGGCGATGTCGCCGGGCCCTACCAGTTTACTCATATGGCCTCTCACCAGGCCTGGTATGCCACCGTCAATGCGTTGTTTGGGCGTTTCAGAAAGTTCAAGGTCGATTACTCGGTGGTGCCCTGGGCGACATTCACCGACCCCGAGGTGGCGCGAGTCGGATTGAACGAGCGTGAGGCCCGGGACAGGGGCATCAAATATGAGGTCACTTGCTATTCGCTGGAGGAAAATGATCGCGCACTCGCAGATGGGGCGAACAGGGGTTTTATCAAGGTATTGACCCGTCCGGGCAGCGATCGAATTCTCGGCGCCACTATCGTCGGCTCCCATGCCGGTGAGCTCATCAATGAGTTTGTACTGGCCATGCGTCACAAACTCGGCCTGAAGAAAATACTGGCGACGATTCATATCTACCCGACCTGGTCCGAGGCCAATAAGTTTGTTGCCGGTAATTGGCGCAAGAACCACGCTCCGGAAAGGCTGCTGGCCTGGGTGGCGAAATACCACCGCTGGGTACGCTCTGGATAAACGCCGCTCAACATGGTTTGATATCGGTTTCGATAGCCAGAAACGAGGAGTGGCCTGCCATGACGAAAGTCGCTGTGGTTTTATCCGGGTGCGGCGTCTACGACGGTGCGGAAATTCATGAGAGTGTGCTGACCCTGCTGCGCTTATGCGAAAAAGGTGTCAGCTATCAGTGCATGGCGCCCGATATGGATCAGTACCATGTCATCAATCACCTCGATGGCGAGGTGATTGAGGGTGAGAGTCGCAATGTGCTGGTGGAGTCCGCTCGTATAGCGCGCGGTGAGGTCATCGATCTCAAAGATGCAAATACCGCGGATTTTGATGCGATGATCGTGCCGGGTGGGTTTGGTGCCGCAAAGAACCTGTGCAACTTTGCGATTGAGGGGGCGAATATGTCCGTGCAGGAGGATTTTCTGCGCTTCGCACAGGGTATGCATGCCGCCGGCAAGCCAATCGGCTTGATGTGTATTGCCCCGTCCATGTCGGCGCTTATATTCGGCGATGGCGTCAGTTGCACTATCGGTACCGACGAGGAGACAGCGGCGGCGATCGAGGCGATGGGGGGCAAGCACATCGCCTGCCCGGTGAAAGAAATCGTGATCGACCGGGAGCGAAAACTGGTGACGACGCCCGCCTATATGCTGGCGGGGAACGTGGCGGAGGCGGCAGTGGGAATCAACCGCCTGGTTGACGAAGTATTGGCGATGCTCGAATAAACCAAATGGCACTCACTTAAGAGCAAGGCCGATAAGCCAACCGGGATTGTACGCCACGGAGGAACTGCGGCGGCCAATCGCGGTCTTAATGCTTGCCTGAAAATCGCCCATGGGGTGATTTTCTACGGTTTTACCCTATAATGGCGGCCACTCGCGCTGAGGTCGCGTCTGAATTCATCACTATATTCATCATAAAGGTACACCTAATGAAACCTATACATGCACTTTACCTGGTGTTGTTGCCAGTCCTTGTAACAGCCTGTCAAAAGGCGCCCGAGCAGGCCGTCCCGGCGGAATCTGCCGGGCCGGCGCTGGAGACCGATAGCCAGATTTATTCCTACGGGGTGGGCTTCCAGATCGGCAGCCAGATGGCCGCCAGCCCGATTGAAATGGACGCCGATGGCCTGATGGCCGGTCTGCAAGACGCACTGGAAGAGAAAGACCCCAGGGTTGAGCAGGAGCGTCTGCAGGAAGTCGCGCAGCGCCTGCAGAGCGAAATGGAGACCGAGCAGCAGGCCGAGGCGGCGGTACTCGCCACAGAGAATGCGGCGGCAGCGGAAGAATTCCTGGCGGCAAACGGCAAGAAAGAAGGCGTTGTCACCCTGGAAAATGGCTTGCAATACCGAATCATTGAAAGTGCCGAGGGCGACAAGCCGGTGGAGACTGACACGGTCGTCGTAAACTACCGGGGTACCTTTATCGATGGTACTGAGTTCGATAGCAGCTACACCCGCGGTGAGCCGGCGCAGTTCCCTCTCAATGCGGTAATCCCGGGCTGGCAGCAGGCGCTGCAATTGATGCCGGTGGGTTCCAAGTGGGAAGTCTTTATCCCGCCCGCCCTGGCCTACGGCAGTGGTGGCCAGGGGCCGATCCCACCCAGTTCCGCATTGATATTTGAAGTCGAGCTGGTTGAAATCACTCCTCCGGCATCCGCGGAAGAAGAAAAAGCCAACGATTGATACAGTGTGCGGTAGCCAGGCTCGCCTCGCACGCGGGGCAGCCTGGCTGTTTTAATTTTTACCGGAAGGTTTACCAGTTGCCTGTTACTTGCAATGACTACTTGCAAGTGCGCGAGAGCACTGCAACAGGTATGGCTGCAGGCCGTGGCGGGTAAGCCGAGGTGTGCTGTTGTGCTGTTAAGGCCGGGGCCAGGTGTTCAGGCGAGGGATCTTTGCGCTTCTTGCTCATTGATTGCGGGGCTGTGGCAACTATGCATTTCGCTGACGAGGCGGTCTTCCATCTCGAAGCGGCTGCTCAATTCTTCGCCAAGTTGCGACAGGTCTTCCTGAAAGCTCTGGTGATTGATTTCCCAGTTTTCCTCGGTGGAATACTTGTCGTTAAAATCCAGCGCGATCTGTGTGGTTTTGTGTAGTTTTGGGTAGAGGTCTTCGGCCAGGGCAACGGAATCGTCATTGGCGGCTTCGGCCTCTCTTACCAGCTGGTCGTAGACTTCGAAATGACCGGCGCTGACATAATCGACCAGTATTTGGCAAAAGCGCTTGACATGCGACCAGCGGGGGTAGATATCCCCTGAATCCGGGTTGTCGCCGTAGTTACAATAGAGAACAAGTAACTCCTTGCGTTCTTCGAGCCACTTGCCGAGTGTATTCTCTACAAGATTCCACTGTTGCTTGAGGGGCTCCGAATGTGTCTGCATGTCCCTAACCATTTTTCTCGATTATTAGTCATTGAATATACGTTGCTTCGCTGTTTGCAGCAAGTCTTGACTGCAGATATAAACGCTTTATTTAAAGTGCGAAGCGACAGTGCCTACCTCAGTATTAGCGGTAAGATGAAAGCTGTCAACATGCCTGTCAGTCCCATGCCGAGACTTGCATAGGCGCCGGCCTGGCGGTCGATAGTAAAGGCGCGCGCAGTTCCAATGCCGTGGGCAGTCACGCCGAGCGTAAAGCCGATTACCCGGTTGTCGGTTATCCCCATGCTGTGTAAAAGTGGCGGACCGCAAAGCGCACCGCATACCCCGGTTATGATTACGGCTCCCGCCGCCAGTTGCGCAATGCCGCCGAGAAGCTCGCTGAGGGAAAGTGCGATCGGAGTCGTCACCGATTTCGACGCCAGCGACCGTATCACCTCCTGGTCTGCTCCGGCCAGCGCCGCAGCCCCCATGGCAAGAGCCACGGCTATAGCGCCACCTAGTAACGTCGTTAGGATGACGGCCGCCCCGTGTCGGCGAATATTGCTCGCCTGGTGGTAGAGGGGAATGGCCAGGGCGACAGTCGCCGGGCCCAACATCCAGGTCAGTATCTGAGCACCGCTTTCATAACGAGTGAAATCGACACTAAATAGTACCAGTGTGCCTGCAATGACAAGCGGCGCAGTAATAAGCGGGTGCAGCAGGGAGTTTCGTCCGCTGCGCTCGAACGCATGCAGGGCAAGTCGGTAGACCAGCGTGGTCGCCAGAATGGTAAGCAGGGACCATCCCAATTCCAAATCAAGCCAGGCCTGGGCCACGCTCTAATACCGCTTTTCTGTGTACTGTAAAAGTGTTTTAAACACCAGGGCGACGAAGACCTGGGCGAGAATCGTGGCGGGAATCGTGGCGAGCAGAATTGCCGGCCACTGCTGCCGAATGTCGTCGGCCAGGAACCAGATGCCCACCGATACCGGGATAAAAAATAATGAAAGGTATTTGATAAGCCATTGTGCGACCGTGTTCAGTGCGGGTAAATCCTCTCCCCGAACCAGGAGATATCCCAGCATAAGCACCATGCCCAGTACCGGCCCGGGTACACTTTCCAGAATCAGGAGCTGGAGCCCGTTCCCCAGCCACAAAGCGGCAAATAATAGTATCAGGGCATTAAGAACGGCTTTCATTGAATCCTCGCCGTGCCAGGTAGATCGCACTGCAAATTATCATAATGAATGCGACCAGGGTCCAGCCGGGAATACTTATGCCGAGAAACGACCAGGCGACCTCGGCGCAGTTGCCGTCTCCCTTGAGCATCAATTCCAGTGCCTTGCTCAGGGGAAAGGTTTCCAGGATATAGGAAACGCTGGGGCCGCAGGCGGGAGCCTGGTCAGCGGGTAGACTCTGCAGGTAGAGTTGGCGTATCGAAAAATACGATCCGGCGGTCGCCGCCAGGGCTATAGCGCCGCTGTAGATAGACACGCCGCGGCCGGCAGCGTTGTGCGCGGCGGCGGCCAGCGCGATAAGCCCCGTCAGCACGATAAACACGCGCTGTGTCATGCACAGGGGGCAGGGCTCCATGCCCAGCGCGTACTGCATGGTGTAACCGACAGCCATCAGGCCGCTGCAAAAAATAAAGATACCCAGTAAAAGCACTCGACTGGAAATATTGCTCAACATGGGGCGATGATACCTCGGCGGATTACGGGAATTGATGGCAGTATAGACGGTTCGGTGGTGTCGCGGCCAATGTTGGGGATGCGAGGCATGCCCCGGATTAGACGCGTTGTTCGAGGAAATCCCGGGCGCAGTTTTGCAGGCTGGGATAAAAAGCCAGGAAAGCCGTTTCCATTGTATCGAGCAGCGGTTCGATCTGCGCAGCGGCCTCGCCCAGGGGGTTGGGCCGGGAAAGACGGCTGGCGATGCTGTCCAATACCCGCTCTACGGTTGTCCAGTCACCATATTGGCACAGCAGGTCGTAGTCCATCAATCGCCGGCTGAAGCGACGGGCAGGCTCCGGCCAGCTATCGGGGCAGGGCTCCATCGCCTGGTAAATCGAGGCGGCAAATTCATCCAGCCGCTGGTGGTGAAAGCGCTGCCAGTGGCGACTGAGGAAAAAGTCGAACACCACGTCAGTGATGATGCCGGCATAGCGATGAAACTCGGGCGGAAGTGTGCGGCGGGCCTGGCGGATATCGTTTGCGCCGTCGCTGAAGGCATCGATTTTTCGATGCAGGGATATTCCCTGCTCGGTGGCGCTGTCGAACTCTCCACGCAGCGGGCCTTTGACGAAATCGCCCAATAGCGCACCGTGAATCATGGCCGGATCCCGGCCGGCCAGGTGGAAATGGGCCAGGTAGTTCATCCCCGGCGGGTCATGGTTGGTCATTCATGGTTGGTAGTTCATGGCCGGTAGTTCGTGACGATGGGTCATGGTGATGGTGATGGGTATTGCTGGTAGTAGTGGGTGAGAAACTCGTCAAAGCTGAGGTGGTCGCTTTGCTCGATGCGGTGCTGGGCTGCCAGGGATTCCACGGCGGCGCTATCGAAGAAGGCTTTCTCCTGCTCCCTGAGCGGTCGTTTCAGGAAGTACTCGCCATGGGCCATGGATTTGTCCATGGCGAAGTGAAACCAGGGCAAATCTTCCGCATCCAGGTCTGCCATGATCTGGCCGGAGGGTGTTAGCCTGGTGTTGGTCAGTTTGGCCCGTTGCGCGGCCAGGGCGCTGGCGAAGTCGTCGCCGGAATCGTCGGCGTCGAGAAGTTCGGCGATGGGCTCGAGATTGTCGAAAAGGCTGTTTGCCCAGTCTGTCATCGAGGCGGGGTTTCCCCCCTGTTCCAGCATCACGCCTTCCGCCCTGCCGTGATTGACTACCGTGGTCAGGTTGCGCTGGGTTTCGTGGTATTCCCCCGGCTCCAGGTCCGGGCTGTCCTCCAGCAGGCAGTATATAAGGAAGGTGTCGAGAAAGCGTATCTGCTCGGCATCGATACCCAGGGGGGTGTAGGGATTGACGTCCAGCGCCCTCACTTCGACGTATTCGATGCCGCGTTCACCGAGCGCGCGCAAAGGAGCTTCGCCGCTGCGAATCAGCTGCTTCGGGCGGACGGTACTATAGAATTCGTTCTCGATTTGTAACAGCGCGGTTGACAATTGTATCCATTCGCCATTGGCATCCTTTGTCCCTATCGCCTGGTAGGCGGGGTGCTGGCGGCTGATCAGCGCTTCGATCGAGGCGATATAGCCTTCCAGCGAGTTATAGGAGATTTGCAGGTCTTCCTGGGCGCTGCTTTGATAACCGAGATCGCCCATGCGCAGGGATGTGGCGCCGGGGCTGTACAGCGTGGAATCATCGTAGTCGTCCAGCGTGTGCTGTTTTGAACCGATAAAACTTTTACACAGGGCGGGGGAGGCGCCGAATAAATAGATTAGCAGCCAGGCATAGCGGCGAAAATTTCGTATCAGTGCGAGGTAGTTGATGTTTTTAAACTGCTGTAGCCCGGCCTTGTCACCCTGGGCCCGCTGGTAGGCGAGCCAGAACTTGTCATCCAGGGAAAAGTTGTAGTGGATGCCGGCTATGGCTTGCATTGCCCTGCCGTAGCGATGGCCCAGACCGATGCGGTAAATGGTTTTCATGCGCCCGATATTGGAGTCGCCATAATGGGCAACCGGAATATCTTCATCGCCGCGCAGGATGCAGGGCATGCTCGCCGTCCAGAGAAATTCCTCCCCCAGGCACTGGTAGGTAGAGCGATGGATATTATCGAGATAATGCAGAAGTTCGTCGATACTGTGACAGGGCGGGGTGATAAACTCCAGCAATGCTTCGGAGTAATCGGTGGTGATATAGGGGTTGGTCAGGGCCGAACCCATGCATCGCGGGTGTGGAGTCTGCGCCAACTGGCCGCTGGCCGCCACGCGCAGGCTCTCTTTTTCGATTCCGCGCACAATTCCCCGCAGGCTCGGCTGCACACGGGGGCTGCGGATTATTTCCAGGCGCTGTTGAAATAAGCTGGGCAAAGAGAGATCCCTGTTTATGCTCTACTCGGGTTGGCGCAGTTTACTGCCCCGGGCGCAAAAGTAAAAGCGGTGCGGGTGGCCGCTCACGGGGTGTTGCGGCAGGAAAGTGTACGGCCCATCGAATCAAGCAGTCGCAGTGGCCGGGGGTTTTGTCCGCTGCCGATAATCACGGCGACCTGGTTCCGGCAGAGAACCTGGTAGGGCGACGCTTCGCTTGACGCTCCACGATCTGTGGCGTGCAGGAGCAGGTCGCCGGGGACGGTTGAGGGGCTGATGAACCCTGCCAACTTGAGCGCAAGTACGGTTAGCGCCGCGGTCAGGCTGACGCTTGCCAGCACCAGCCTGAAGCGGTAATTATTCATGGTGATGGTTATTCATGGCAGTTGTTTATCATAATATAGATCGTGCTCCACGGTGACGGAACCGCCAATATAAAGGGCGGTGGCCGCGATTGCGAGGATTGAGTGTATGGATAGCGTTGGGCGGATCCTGGATTTCTGGTTTGGTGAGCTGGATGAATACGGTTTTGCCGGCCCCGAAAAGCGCAAAAGCTGGTTCGCGGGGAAAGCTACCGATCGCCTGATCGAGCAGAACTTCGGTAGCCTGGTCGTCCAGGCGCTGGCTGGCGAGCTCGATGCCTGGGCGGAGGAAACCCCCTCGTTGATGGCGCTGGTAACGCTGCTGGATCAGTTTCCCCGCAATATATACCGCGGTTCGGCACGCGCTTTTAGCGGGGATCAGCGATCCTGCGAGCTGGTGAACGAGGCCATTGCCCGCGAAACAGACCGGGAGATGCCCCCCGGGTGGCGCAGTATGTTTTACCTGCCACTCGAGCACGCCGAAAACCTGGCCGACCAGAACCTGTGTGTTGCGACGCTGGAAGCCATGATGGCGGGCTGCCCCGCCACCCACCGCGACGAATTGGTGGGCAGCCTGGAGTGGGCCCGGCAACACCGGGATATTATTGCGCGATTCGGGCGCTTTCCCCATCGCAACAAGGTATTGGGGAGGCAGCCGAGCCCGTCGGAAGAGGCCTGGTTGCGCGGTGGCGGCAATAGCTTTGGCCAGTGAGCCGGGCAGCGATTCCGGTAAAAATGCCTATGCATTGTGTTGCATGGCTCACAGTCCTGGCGAGTGGCACCCATGGCGAACCGACACTGCCATGACGCTGGTGCGCCCTGGTCGGGAATTGCAGGAAACTCGTCACCCCCACGCCATAGGCCGGTTGTAGCTCGACAAGACCTCGTTTTATTGCGCTTTTTCGCCGCAGATGCGCAATGCTTTTTGTGAGGCCGTTCACGGTTTGGTATGGGGTATTCCCGGTCGCAGCTGTAAAAGCCCTTATTGGCTATCCATGCCGGCCGGACTATCTTTAACACCCTTGTCCCCCATACCTCAAGGAGCTCCGAGAGCGCTGCCGATGGATCGTAAAATAACTACCGTTTGCCTGATGAACTCCCGCCGTATCCACCTCACATTGCTTGAATTGGCCGAGCGGCGATCGATTAGTACCGATCGTCATATGGCTGTGGTGGCGGCGCTGAAATTGCTGGAGCCGGGCTACCAGGGCGCCGCGGTCGATACCATCTTTGATGACCTCAAACGCAAGAGCGACAAAGAGTTGCTGCCCCTGGCGCGCCTGATCCATCCGGTGCTGTGTTCCCTCAAGCTGGAAAAATGGCTGCGGGAGTCAGGTCCGTGCCAGTATCGGGCCGAACGGGCGAGCCCCAGGGGTGTGGTGGTGCGCCGTATTCTTCTCGATGACCAGGCCCGGGAAATCAAGGCTCCCGAGACCGGCGTCGATAGCTGGAACTAGACTGGCTACGTATCGCGTTTGGAACACCAGCCAGTGAAAGTTCCCGGTGACCATTCCATAACGGTTCGCCCATTGCATGTCCTCTCGCGGATCGAAGAAATGCCGGTTTATCGATTGCTCTACGGGTGTTCTTTTGCGCCGGGATTCGTCTCCGCTTGCATGCTTCTGAAGTAGCGTTTCACCACGACAGAATCCGCCGGCGGGCGCTGTACCTCGGTGTCTTGCACCAGCAAGCCATCGCTATTGACGTAATAGCTCTGGATCACATGGGTGCCTCCTTCCAGCGTGCGCTCCATGACCAGGGTGTCGTCTTCCCAGGTGCCAAATTGCATGGGGGCTGCCTCGCTCTCACCCCAGTTACTCAGCGACACGGGTGCCGCGTGGCCATTGGGTACCACGAGCAGGGTTTTGCCCCTATCGGGAGTAATTTCGATCTGCTTGTCGTTCGCCTCGATCTGGAGAGTGGTCGCGGCCAGCAGTGGAGGCGGTTTGGCCTGTTGGTGTCCTGGCGGATGCTTTCCGCCGTGCTTTTTCTTCTTTTTCTTCTTCTTGTGTTGCTTATCCGGCAATTGCTCTTGAACATCGTCGCTGAGTTCGGCGTCCAGCTGCCAGTGGCCCAAAATGGGTATGTCCCCCGCTGCGGGGAGAGCAAGGAGCGCGAGCAGGAACAGCGTTGCTGCCTTTGTGGCCAATGGGTATGTCTCCAGGTAAAGCCGTCGGGTGATTCCGGCTATCGTTGGCTGAATCCCGCTGTTCGCGGGCCAGGGTGTGGATTGGATTATGTAAGCATTTGCAACAGACGTCCACAGGCGGGAAAATGAAAAAGCGGAGAAATATACTCCCTGCTTTACCTGGGGATAGTTTTCACAGCTTATTTGCGCCTACAGATTATCTGTTTATTCAAAAATTGCCTAAAGCGATAGGCGGAACAGCAGCTCGGAAATCTTATCAGAGGGTGGATTTTCCGGGTTAGAGTGTCTTGCGTAAGAGGTATTCGCAGAATTGTTCCAGTTGCTCGAGAGTGCTCGCCTCAAACAGGCCGTCGCAGTCGCGGGCATAGTCGGCGATAACAGAGTCGCCGGTATTCCACAGAAAGTGGCTCTCGGGGTTAAGCCAATAGGTGCTGCCGGCCTTGCCGGTGAGGCGGTGAAAAGTATCCAGTGAAGGATCGCCGTGGTTGTTGCGGGCATCCCCGAAAACGATAAGCACGCTGTTGCGATTCAACATGGGGCCGGCTTCGCGGCAAAAATCGTCCAGGGCCGAGGCGTAGTCCGTTGCGCCACCGCCGATGCGCCGTAGCGTGGTAGCGATGGCCTGCTCGATATCTCCCCTTGCCTTTAGCAAGGCGGTGATATTCTCAAGCCGGCTTGCAAAGGCATAGCATTGGGCGCGGGGCAGAATGTCCTGCAAACTGTAGACAAACAGCAACATGAGCTCGGCGTATTGTCGCACCGACCCGGAAACATCGCACAACACAAATACCCGGGGTCGATCGCGGTGCTTGCGGCGCCAGCGGAGCTTGAACAGTATCCCCTCATTGGACATGTTATGGCGAAGCGTGGTGTGCAGGTCGAGCATGCCGCGACGGTAGTAGCGTTTGCGGCGCTTGAAGTGCCGGGTCAGGCGTTTGACTATGCGCGCCACCAGTTTGCGGCAGCTGGCGATCTGGCCCGGGTCGAGCTGGTTGATGCGGGTTTGCATCAGCATCTGCTCTCGCATCTGCGCTGAGCGGGGTTGGCCGTGCAGAGCGTACTGGCGATCGATATAGTCGCGGGCGAGTGCTTGTATATTGGCGGAGAGGTTCTGCATATCGGCCAGTCGGGGGTGCCTGCCAGGTGCGCCCTGGCTCGCGTCGAGCATTTTTTGTTGCAGCTCCGGCCAATCCAGCTGCTGCAGGATTCGACGCAGGAAAACCCCTCTTTGCGTAAACAGCCGGATATTTTCAACTCCCGCGTTTTCGCCGGCCTGTTGTACTGATAAGCGGAGTTGTTCGTGGCTGGCTTGCAGCAAATTGCTTAGTGAGGGTGTCAGGCCCTGATCAGAAATTGCCTGTGGAGGCTGATCCTCTTGTCGCCTGGTCTCTACTTGCGGATTCGCCTCGACGCCTTGCGTCGCGCCGGTGTTGTAAAAGCGCTCGAAGCATTCGCTGAAGCGCTGCTTGTCGGGCTCGGTTTTGGCCAGCACCAGCGACAGGGCGCTCTTTAGTTGCCGGCGGTTATCAAAGCCGAGGATACGAATCGATTCCGCCGCCGCCAGGGTTTCGTCGCTACTGACAGGGAGGCCGGCGCGGCGCAAGGCGCTGATAAAACCTACCAGCTCAGCCTCCATGTATCAGGGAGCCGGAGGAAGTAGCTGGGGTAATTGGTCGGCGACGTTGTCGATATCGGCCTGGTGTTTGAGCAAAACGTTCAGCGTCGACAATACTACCTCCCGGTCGAGGGAATTTGCGTGGAGTAACAGCAGCGCCCTGGCCCAGTCGATGGTTTCGCTAATGGCCGGTTGTTTATTCAGGTCCAGTTGGCGAAGGCGGTCGACAAATGCTGCCAGCGCGGCGGCCAATTGCTGCGCGATGTCGGGCAGGCGCGAGCGGAGTATGGCAATTTCCTGCTCCATGCCGGGAAACGGTATGTACAGATGCAGGCAGCGCCGGCGCAGGGCATCACTGAGTTCCCGGTTCTGGTTGCTGGTGAGGATCACCAGTGGCACCCGGCGCGCGCTGATAGTACCGATTTCGGGAATCGAAACCTGGTAGTCAGAGAGGATTTCCAATAGCAGGGCCTCGAATTCCTCCTCGCTTTTATCAACCTCATCGATGAGCAGCACCGAGCCCTCCTCTTGCTGCAGGGCCTTGAGTAATGGACGCGGTTCGATAAAGCGCTCGGAAAAAAAGATATCATCCATGGCGTGCAGCTTTTCAACGCTGGCGGCCAGCCCGCTGCTGTCTCCGAGAATCCTATCCAATTGTTGTTTCAGTACCTGGGTGTAGAGTAGTTGCTTGCCGTACTTCCACTCGTAGAGTGCCTTGGCTTCGTCCACGCCCTCGTAGCACTGCAGGCGAATCAGCGGTAGATCCAGCGCCGCTGCCGCCGCCTTGGCCAGTTCTGTTTTACCCACGCCGGGGGGACCCTCGACCAGCAGCGGTTTCTGCAGATGACGGGCGAGATAGAGTGCCAGGCTGACCTCTTCGCTGGCGATATAGCCGCCGCTGCCCAGGGCGGTGGCCAGCTCGGCAGGGGATTGTAGGGCGTCGATATCCATGGTCATGGTGAGTATATTCCAATCCCTGAATGGGTCTGCAGCGCGAAATTGTCACAACCAGTAGCCGCCAATTGTGACTGTATATTCTTATCCAGTTTTGAGAGCAAGTCACGCTTGTTTGTGGAAGACAATGTACTGTTATCTGCCAGGTCTTGTGCTGTTTCCCATGCTTCCATACTAGGCGTTTGCACTGCAGACATACAGCAGCCTTCGGCTAACTCACCGGAATGAATTTTTTGTAGTAGTTTTTCTGCTTCTCTGTCTATATCACGCAGATTTAACATGCCAGTGCTGCCGTCCTCACCGCAAGCCTCCCTCCAGTGGGAGAGGGAGCTTCAGTCAGCGCCATTCCGGTCTGTGCCGGCTATTACTGAAAATGGGCATCCAGATGCTGCTCATAGGCTTGCGCTATCCAGTTGGTGTCCCCGGCAATCACATTGTCAGCATGGAAAGTGGGGATCTGGTTGCGAATGCTGAGGTAAATGTTTGTCATGACCAGCGGTTGCAGAACATCGTCGATATGCGGGGCATTCTTTAATACCGCGCCTTTACCCAGGTCGCTGCGTTTCATGTTGGATGTGGTGACGATCATAAAATTGTCTGCCGGTACGCGACCGCCTTCACCATAATTTTCCGTGATGACAAAGGTCTTTTCATAAACCAGTACCTCATCGAGCCATTTAACCATGGGTGCCGGCATGTTGAACCACATGATGGGGGTTATGTAGATGACAGTCTCCGCCCAGAGCAGTTTGTCTAATTCACGGTTCGCATCCCAGGTATCCTTAATGACATTCGAGATTTTGATACTGTGACCCTTTTTCGTAAGAATGCTTTCCGTCAGGTAGGCGAGGTGACCGTTCAGTTGCCCCTTGGCGTCGAAGATGGCATAGCCTGCTGTTACGACGAGTATGTTCATTAGCGGTTCTCCTGCTAATAGCTGTTGCATCCAGTTGTTGTTGGCGAGTTTGCCGACGCTGCAACGATGTTCAATTTCGGTGTGAGCCCTGTGGTATTACTCTGGTGATTTTCTCGCAATATAAACACCGTAGCTGTAGTAATCTTTAAACCTCTTATAAAGGTCGATTTCCCGCTCTTCCGCTGCCACAATTGCCTTAGCTTCCGGGCCATTATCATTGCGCGACAAAAAATCAGAAAAACC